>CAMHHO010000010.1:0-48737 GCA_946184965.1 uncultured Prevotellaceae bacterium
CCGTCACCGCCTTGCCGTCCGCGTCCTGCGTCTGACATTCGTAGTCGTACACCGCCACGAGGCTCGACGTGTCGATACTGTCCTGATGAATCTTGGCGGCAATCATTGCTGCCAACATGTCATCCATACCATCGTCCTGCTGCGCCTGTGCTGCTATCGTCAGCGCGAGAGCCATCATGGTTGCTAAAATCTTTTTCATTGTTCTTGATGTTTTATTTCTTCTCAGGCTGTTTATTGAACTTAAACGTCACACTGAATAGCAGGTAGGAGGGCAGTGATATGGCATGGGTCTCGCGGATGCCACGTTCGTTGATAACATAAGTCAGGCTTTTGTATTGTTGAAGGATATCGATGGCTGTAAATTTCAAACCTATCTTATCCTTTAAAACAGACTTTGACAACGTTACATCCCATAAATAAGTCCACTTATTCAAGTCATCGTCTGAATACCCGCTACGTTTGATGAAATCACACTCTGTTTTAAGGCTTATATCGGCTATGATTCTTGTCTCAGCCTTGAACCTTCCATGATAACTCCAAGTCTCTCGATCGGCGATACCAGAATTCTCTCTCAATGACTTCCTCCAGTCAACCCCGAAATTAACACTTGCCAATAATTGTTTGGTAACGGAACTGGACAGATAAACGGGGACAGACACGTGCATCTCATCATTATTCATTTGTGACGTCTGTCCTGCAACGCCATCAGTAACATAATTCTTCATTCTTCTGAAGGAGCTTTTCACGAACCAGTGAACGGATATTTCCTTTTTCTTAATATTAATTTGGTGATATCCCTCACTGTTAAATGCCAAGTCCCTATTTCTCTAATAGCTCATTGAGTCGCCTTTTAACATCGTCCAATGGCCTGTCGTCAGTCTTTTGTTCCAGCGAACTATAGACGGTGTTTCCATGACGGTCTATAATGAAAAAGAAAGGAATATAGCCAGGATTGAATAGAAGGGGAAGCTGTCGCCCTTTGGGAGTGCCGTCAAACTTAGACGCGAGGTTAGGCCATTCGTATTTGGGCTCTGCTTCTACTACTTTCAGCCATGCCTCTCGTTTTTCGTCTATCGACACGCTGACAAAGGCTACACGCTCACGGCATTCCTCATAATAAGCCATCAGATCGGGAATCTCAGCACGGCAAGGGCCACACCAGCTTGCCCATAGATTCAGCAGCATATAGTCCTTGTCGCCCATACACTCCTCAAAGGAATGAGCCTTCCCTGCTATGTCCCACATGGGGAAGAGCTTCGCTACGCCTGTCTTGCTTTTCCTGTCTAAGATGAACTGTTGCAGCTTCTTTCCTCGTTCAGAGTTGCGCAAGGACTCTGAGAAGCAGTTCAATGCCTTCTGCAAAGTGTCGGCATCCCAGTCTAAGTCCAAATGATAGAGCGCCCACACACTTTGACAATGTGCTTTCAGGAATTCTTCACTCCTAAAGCGTTTTCGGTCACGCCAGTGCTGGTCACATGCTTCAAAATCGCCAAACTCATCTTCGAGGATACCTGTGATTCGACGTGAAGAAAGCGAATCGATGGTGATTACACTATGTCCATGACCCATGGGGAGAGTTCCCCACCGGAGGTCTCTCTGATTAATCATTATCCACACTTTGTTGCTGTCAAGACGTTCTTTCATGTACTTCAGCTCAAGTGTTTTCGGCAGATTGCTTTGTTCCATCACCATTCGCCCATTCACTATCGGAAGCGTGTCGCACTCTCCCTCTATATTATACACTTCCACGAAGCCTTCCGTCCCCGTGGGAAAAACAATCTCGAGTACATCTCGAGTCTGAGCCGATGCTGTTTGCAGCAATGACAAATAGCAAAGGCACATCGCAACAAACCTTTTCATATTCTTTGTTGGTTTTAGGTTTCTGGTGCAAAGTTAGTGTTTTCCTGCTATTCCTCCAAATAGTGCGGTTGACAAATAGTTTGCATTTGTCTCAACCGATGAAAAAGGAGTTTGCAAATAGTTTGCAAACCTCGTGTAAGTGTCTGTTGATAAGGTAGATAATTGTTTACAACGACAGAATGAACTCATCCCAGTCTTTTCCGCTTCCTTCCTTGCCCAGTACTTTCTTGCAGAGGCGTGTGCGGATGCTGCTGATGGTACTCTTGTCCTTGTTCAGCACGGCTGCTATCTCCACGGGCTTGGTGCGGATCTTCAGGAGCATACACACCTGATACTCAGTAGGCGACAGGTTGTAGAGCGCAAAGAGACTGTTGTTGAAATTGGGATACACCACTTTCAGCTCTCGGTCTAACTCTTTCCACTCATGCGCCTTGATATTCTCGCCTGCCTCAATGCGGCGACGAAGCGTCAGGTAGTATTCCGACTGGAAGAACTCCATCTCCACTTGCTTCATGGCAGTAGCCACAGGCTCTGGACGCAGGGCGTTGACCTCTTCTATCTCGGCCAGTTTCCGTTCTATCTCGCGCTTCCGCTTTCGTAAGCGGTAAACGTATATGCCGATGCCTATTGTCGCTGCCACTAATA
The DNA here is from genome assembly GCA_946184965.1 of uncultured Prevotellaceae bacterium. Classification (GTDB taxonomy): domain Bacteria; phylum Bacteroidota; class Bacteroidia; order Bacteroidales; family Bacteroidaceae; genus Prevotella. The sequence continues at coordinate 2,506 of CAMHHO010000010.1, forward strand.
ATATAATAATGTAGAGGAAGACCTTGTTCTCTGCCTTCAGCTTACGCTCTGTGGTGGAAAGCACAAAATGCTTCACGGGGGCCTCCGCTTCGTCAGGATACTTGCGCACCAGGTCACGAATCTCCTGCTTGCGTTCCTCGGTCATCGTGTTCGAGCGCACCATCGTCTCCTTGTATCCCTCGAACTCGGTCACGAAGGTGGTGTCGTCAATCACCGTGAAGGGCATCACCCTGTCGCGCTCCATGTAAATAGAGTCGTTCAGCCGGTAGCGTCCCATTTCGTGGGCAATGATCATCATCTCGTCGCCTACGGCATGTAGCTGTACTGTGTAGTAAGTGCTGTCGGCATCATAGATCTTGCACCTGGTGTATTGCGTGTATATTGATGAGGTTTCCTTGCCGTCGGGGGCAATCTCGCTTTTCAGCATCCATACGCCGACAATCGAGAATCCGTCCCTTTTGCCGGCATGGATTAGCGATGGAAACGACCAGACCATCATTGCCAAAACGAATAGAAATCTATATGCCATTTGTTCAAACCGTCATTTATGGTACAAAGTCTGACCTAAAGAGCCTGCTTCTTAGGAGTGAAGGATAATCTGAGCCAAGCCCACATACCCAGCAGCATGACGAGCATGGTCTGCACGGTGTGGACAATGAGGACGAAGAAGAGGGCCTGCTCGTCCTGCACGCCGTAAAGAATGAGCATGGTCTTGACGGCGAAATGCCACGGGCCTGCGCCGTTGGGCGTGGGCACTATGACGGCGAAGTTGCCGACGATAAAGCAGACGAGGGCACAGCCTATACCCAAGTGGGCAGTAAAATCGAAGCAGAAGAACGTCAGGTAGAAGTGCAGGAAGTAGCACACCCAAATACCGACGGAGAACACGAGGTAGAGCGGCAGGTTGCGGACAGCCCGCAGCGAGAGGATGCCCTCCCAGATGTCGCTCAGCGTGGTTTTCACCTTATTATATATATAAAGGCGCTTCAGCAGCAGATGCAACAGCAGCAGGGCGGCAACGCCGCAGATGGCCGTCACCAGCCAGCCAGTTGTCGAGAAGCCACTCAGGATGTTGTTGAAAGACGTCCCCGTCTTGCGGAAGAAAGAGCCGAAGGTCGACATCTGGAACAGCAGGATCAGTCCCGAATAGAGCATCACGATGGCAGTGTCGACAGCCCGCTCGGTGACCACCGTCCCCAATGCTTTCGAGAACGAGATGCCGTCCCACCGCTTCAGCACGCCGCACCGGGTGAACTCGCCAATACGCGGAATGACCAGAGAGGCAGCATAGCTGAGGAAGACGGCATTCTCAGTCGTCGAGCGGCGCGGGTGCTCGCCAATGGGGTCGAGCGTCTGCTTCCACCGCCAGCCGCGCAACATCTGCGCCAGAATACCGAACGGGAACGATAGCAGCATCCACGTCCAGTCCATTTCATGGAGCATAACATGCCCAATGGTCTGGAAGTCGAAGTCGCGATACATCCAATAAAGGATGGCACCGCCCAGCACGAGCGGCATCACGATTTTCATGAGTCGGCTGCCAAGGTTCTTACTTTCCATACATGCAAAGTTACAAAGAAAAAGCTTTTTATTGGCACTAACTTGCAAAGAATTAAGAATTATTTCGTAATTTTGCACAGGTAAAACAAAAATGACGAATATGAAGATAGGAATTATCGTGGCTATGGACAAGGAATTGCGCCAGCTCCAGTCGCTTTTTACCGACGGCAGTGTCGTTGTGCAGAAGTGTGGTATTGGTAAAGTAAACGCGGCCCTCGGAGCCCAACGGATGATCAACGAATTCCACCCTGACGCCATTATCTCAAGTGGTTGTGCAGGCGGCAACGGCGACGATGTCAATGTGCAGGACATCGTAGTCAGCACGCAACTGGCCTATCACGATGTCTACTGTGGCACTGCTGTCGACGGTTCTACCCAGTACGGTCAGGTGCAAGGCCTGCCAGCACGCTTTGATGCTGATCCTTACTTGCTTCGAAAGAGTGATGAGCTGAAAGTGAAAAGTGGGCAAACACTTGCCATCCATCAGGGCCTCATTGTCACTGGTGACTGGTTTGTGGACTCACGCGAGAAGATGCGCGAGATTATCGGTCACTTCCCCGAGGCCAAGGCCGTCGATATGGAGTCGTGCGCCATCGCACAGACCTGTTATATAAATAAGGTACCGTTCATCTCGTTCCGCGTCATCAGCGACGTACCCTTGCGCGACACCAACGCCTCGCAGTATCATAACTTCTGGGAAACCATTGCCGACAACTCGTTCCAGATGACACGCACCTTCGTTGAATCACTCCAAATGTAGTCGCATGAAACAAGTCCGCCCCAAGAAGAACCTCGGCCAGCATTTCCTCGTTGACCTGAACATTGCCAAGCGCATTGCCGACACTGTCGACGAGCCCTACCCCACCCTGCCCGTCTTGGAAGTTGGTCCTGGTATGGGTGTCATGACGCAGTTCCTCATCGAAAAGCCCCGTCCGCTGAAAGTGGTAGAGATTGACCGCGAAAGTGTGGCATATCTGAAGAACACGCTTCCCTCCCTCGACATCATCTCCGGCGACTTCCTGCGCATGGATCTCAACGAGGTTTTCGGAGGCCTGCAGTTTGTGCTTACCGGTAACTATCCCTATGACATCTCGTCGCAGATATTCTTCAAGATGCTCGACAACAAGGACCTTATTCCCTGCTGTACTGGTATGATTCAGCATGAGGTAGCTGTCCGCATGGCAGCCGCTCCAGGCAACAAGCAGTATGGCATTCTCTCGGTACTCATTCAGGCATGGTACAATGTAGAGTACCTCTTCACCGTCGAGCCCGACGTCTTCAACCCGCCCCCTAAGGTGCAAAGTGCCGTCATACGCATGACCCGCAACCAGACGACCGACCTCGGCTGCGATTGGCAACTCTTCCGCCGCGTGGTTAAGACCACCTTCAACCAGAGAAGGAAAATGCTCCGCGTCTCGCTGCGCCAACTGCTGCCGAAAGACTCTTCACTTTTCACTTCTCACGCTTCACTTCTTTCCCTCCGCCCTGAGCAACTCACCATCCCGCAGTTCGTGGAACTAACAAACCTCGTTTCGGAAGTGTGTTCGCACACAAACGATTGATTTACGTCAAAAGAAATACGCTTTTTATGCAAAAAGTGGTCAAAGTCCATTGCCATATTGAGAAAACATCGTACCTTTGCATCGTCAAAAGAAAACAAGACATCTTCAATAGTAAAAGACATAAAAGGTATTAGTAGTAAAAGGTAAATTAGATTGCTTCATAGGTATTATTGTTAAGGTAAAGATTAGTTAGAAAGGATAATGTGATCACGTCGTGAGACGTACATCACTTTTTCAGAAAAAGGTTTTTTGGTTATTAATATTGTAAGTGCGGTTTGTGGACGAGATGTTCAGTAACCGCACTTTTTTATTCTACTCATTATTCTACTTTTTCTGCCAGTTGCCCCTAAACAGCCTGATGAGGAAGATGACACCACGGAACGTCAACTCGATAGCCATTGCCGTCCAGACGCCGCGCAGACCGTAACGGGGGGCAAGCGTAGCTGCAAGTGTCAGACGAACAGCCCACATCGAAGTAAGACTCATAATGGCTGGCTTAATGGTGTCGGCAGCACCAATGAACACGCCATTGCAGACAATAGCAGCAGCAAACATCGGCTCTGCCCAGGCCTCAATGCGCAGAGCGTCAGCTCCCAAGGTAATGATTTCCTCAACAGGCGACATAATGCCCATCAGTTCAGGGGCGAAAATCCACATGAACACGCCCATAATGGTCATCACAGCAATGCCCAGCCCTACCGACATGTAGGCAAACGAGCGGGTGAGCAGACGCTGTCCGGCGCCGATGCCCTGACCAACAAGCGTCGTAGCAGCCTCAGCTATGCCAAAGCCCGGCATGTAGCACAGACTCTCAACGGTAATGGCCAGAGAATGTGCTGCAATAGCAACAGTTCCCAAGGGAGCGACAATGATGGTGCTCACAACCTGAGCACTGCCCATCAGCAGGTGCTGTAGTCCCATCGGAGCCCCGATTTTGAAGGCCGTCTTCACGGTGTCTTCCTTCGGACGAAATGATCCGGGCCGACCTTTCAGCGCCAGCATAGGCGACTTAACCAGCAGGAACCACAGCATAAGCCCGGCAGTAATGAGCATAGCTACGCCAGTACCCACTGCAGCACCTACCACGCCCATGTCGAGTATATATATAAATAGGTAATTGAACAGAACGTCCATCACGCACATGCCAATATTCAGAACGCTGGGAATCTTCATGTTGCCGGAGCATTTCAGCATTGAGCCGGCCAATCCTTCCATCTGGAAGAAGATACCAAAAACGCCGAAGATGGCAAAATAAAGCGAGGCATCGTGAGCCACTTCTTCGCCACCACCCATCCAATAGGGCAGGAATGGCGCAATCATAACTGACATCAGCGAGATAAAGACAGCCCATGACAGGGCACAGACGAGTGACTGGCGCAACACGCGACGGGCCGCCTCAAAGTCGTTGGCACCGATGAAGTGAGCCACCTGCACGGAGAATCCCATGTTGACAGCCGAAGCCAGTCCGCCCATCAGCCAGCCGGTAGTCTCCACCAGTCCAATGGAAGCCGATGCTTTAGCTCCGAGATGGCCGACCATCGACGCATCGATAAAGAACATCACCGTAGCCGAAATCTGCGCCAGGATGCTGGGAATACTGAGGCTGACAATCAGCCTCATCTTCTCGGAACGGGTCATCGTCCGCCCTTCCCGGATGTACGACAGTAGTTCTTCGCTGTTTCTTTTCATCGATGATGGTTTAGACGTTGCAAAGGTACGAAAAAAATATATGATACAAAAGCGAAAAGCCGCGAAACATTATTTATATTTCTCTCCACGATTATTTCGTACCTTTGCACCGCAATCAGAATAATTACAAATACCTTGCCAATGAAAAAGATTTTTACCACAATGCTTGCACTGGCTACCGTCACGGCTATCCAGGCTGCATCGATTTCACTCGCGGTGAAAGACACCCGCAAACAGACCATCACAGGCTTCGGCGCCGCCAGCTGTGACGGAGCCATGAAACCCTTTGGTACTGACACCCAACCCGCGAGATTACTCTATGGTGATGAATCCAAAATCGGACTGAACATCATGCGTATGGAGATTTCGCCCAGTTTCACAGGCGACAACTGGGGCGACTACGACTGGAATGGCTCGCTGCCTTCAGCCAGAATAGTGAAGCAGCGCGGCGGTATCGTGTTTGGTACCCCATGGTCGCCCCCCGGTGAATACAAGACCAACGGTACGGCTCAAGGCGGCAACTCAGACTCGCAAGGAAAAAAGCGAGGCAAGCTGCGCGAGGACTGCTATGAGAAGTTCTTCCCCTGGCTGAACACTTTCCTCAAGTGGATGAAGTCAAAGGGCGTTACTGTCGATGCCGTGTCCATCCAGAACGAGCCCGACTGGTGGGTTGACTATTCAGGCTGTCTCTACGACCCTGCCGATTTGGTTAAGTTGGTGAAGAACTATGCATACATGCTCGACCGCGAGACCTATTCTGGCGTGAAGCTGATCAGTGGCGAGAGCTTGGGATTCACCCAGAACTATACTGACCCGCTGATGAATGACCCGACATGCCGCGAGCAAATCGACATTGTGGCAGGGCACCTCTATGGACATGCACCCCTCAACTATATGAAGCAGTCGGCCGTGCTTGCTGCCAAATACGGCAAGGAAGTGTGGATGACTGAGCATTCGGTGACCGATAATATCGACCACCTGCCCAACTGGCACGAGCAGCTGATTTTTGCCGAGGAGCTCAACGAGTGTATGTTGGCTGGCTGTACTGGTTATATATATTGGTATATGCGCGCGCATTGGGCTTTTGTCGGCACAGGCGAGACGAAATATAACGTCGGCGACATGAAGAATACCAAGAACAAGCTGCTGCCCCGTGCTTACGTCATGTCTCACTTCTCAAAGCATGTCACCGGCTCCACCCGTCTGGTCACCTCGCGCGACATGACTTCTGGCGAAGGAGCTACCCATGAGTATTCGGCCTATATCAAGGGCGACTCGCTCATCGTCATGGCCATCGATACCACCAAGAATGGCGTTGACCTGAAAATTCTGCTGCCCTACCAGGTGAAGAGCGGCACCCACCTGCTGTCTACCGGCAACGAGCCTGAAAATCTCTGCCAGGAGAGCCCCATCGCCATCGATGAACCGACAAAGGAAGTGATCGTCCCCATGCCTGCCCGCAGTCTGAACACCTACATCTTCATGATCGACAAGGGTAGTACTGCCATTGAAGAGCGTGCTGTGGACACTGATGACACGAAGGTTTACTACGATATTCACGGCCGGCGTCTCGACGCGCCAAAGGGGCTGTGCATCGAAAAATCGGCTGACGGTTCTTCCCGAAAAGTATACTTAGGCCGTTAAAACGGTAAGTTTTTGTAGGGAAAACGAACTTGTTTACGAATAAGAAACGATGCGAAACATACGAAATAATGTGTTAGCGAAAAAATGCCTAACTTTGCACCGTGAAAGAAAAACAGAAAGATTATCAAGAAGAAATCTCATACATAAGGTTATTAGTTATAGTTAGTAGTTAGTTTTTGTAGAAAGAATTAGTTATGGTAAAACTAATCACAGTGGTTGCCCGTATGTGAATACCGGTAGCCACTTTTCTTTTATCCGTCTCGCTGGAAGTACCGCCTTGAGACGATGAGACATAAAAAAAATTAAATGATACGTAATAAAAACACAATCTTTGTAAATTATTACTATCTTTGCACACTGAAATAGACAATTTACCATAACTATGAAGAAAATTGCTACACTGCTATTTTGTCTCATCGTTTTTTCCCATGTCTCAGCGCAGATGGGAAACTTCTTTCCGTCAGACCGATTTTCGAGCAGTCTCATTGCCGACCTTTGTCAAGATAAATACGGTTACATCTGGATTGCGACCGACTATGGACTAAACCGCTACGACGGTTATCACTTTGAAACGTTCCTACATAATGAAGAGTCACCTACCTCAATCTGCAACAGCGTCGTTGTAAGCCTGCTCCTGGATAAAGAAGGCAGGCTCTGGGTGGGTACCAACCGCGGCCTCGACCGTTATGACGAAGCCATCGACGGTTTCGTACATTATCCTTTCCCGAATGGTATTCTCCCGCGTGTCAGTAGTATGCTCCAGCTCCCCGACGGCCAAATCCTCGTGGCGACATCCGGTTATGGGGCATTTCTGGTCGGCGAGGACGGACAGCCGAAACAAACGAACGACTTTGCCGACAAAAATAACAACCAGTATTTTGGCGAAGTTTACTTAGACTCTCATGGGCGTATCTGGAAAACAGGCTACGACAACACCGTTGTGATGAAGTCGGGCAACAAGTTCCAGCTCTTCCAGTCGAAGGGCGAACCGATAGGTATCTTGGAGCGTGGCGATGAGCTGTGGATCGTCGGTGTACACGGTATCATGTCCTATCACAACGGCCGGATGTCGGATGCCGACATCGACATGAGTCACCTGGCCGGCAAGGACGTATTATTCAGTTCTGCCGGAAAAGATGCCAACGGTAATATTTATATAGGTTCGCGAGGCCAGGGCTTATTCCGCATCCTACGCGGTAGTCGTCAGTTGGAGCGGTACGACGTTAATATCTTCGGCGTCAACCTCAACACCGCCAAAGTGTGGAGCATCCTCTGCGACCGCCGCGGCAACATGTGGCTTGGCCTGCAGCGTAAGGGACTTGTTCTTATTCCCCAGCGCCCCATCACCTTCAAGAACTGGAGTTTCGAGGCTCAGAATATCAATGTCGGCTCGTCCATCTCCTCTGTCTGTGAGGGCGACGGCGGCATCGTCTGGTGTACTGTCCAAGGCGTTGGTGTCTACGGCTTCAACAACAAGGGACGCGTTGTGGCCCATCCTGCTGCTCCCGATGCCGTTGAGTTCATCTTCCGAGACCGCCAGCGCCGCTATTGGATAGGTACCGACGACGGTCTGTTTGCCTACGACCCGCTGACAGGTGCTTACAGCCAGAAGGTTACTTTCGACTGTGACAAGTTCAACGACATGACCAGCGACGACGAGGGAAACATCTACATCTCAACCTTCTCGCGCGGTTTCTGTGTCTATAACATGCAGTCGGGGACTTTGAAGAACTACAAGAACACCGAGAACGATACTACCAAGTTAGGGCATCTCTGCAACGACTGGGTCATGTGTATGACGCCAGACCGCGATGGTATCATCTGGATGGGTACTGCCTCCGGCGTTTCCTGCTTCGACCCCAAGACGGGCAGCTTCCTCTCCCACGGCTGGAACCAGCAGCTCGACGGTGTCATGTGCTACTCCATCTGCGAACTGAAGGACGGCAACATTGCCATCGGTACCGACCGCGGACTCTACCTCTATATCCACGACAAGAAACAGACGACCCTCTTCCCCGGTAGTGAGCAGCTCAGCGACAAAACGGTGAACTACATCGTACAGTCGAACGACGGCGACATCTGGTGTGCCACGTCCATGGGCATCTGGCAGTATGACGCCCGCAAGAAGCAGTTCGTGGGCCATGTCAATGGCAACGGGCTCTTCAAGAAGGAGTATCTCTATGGTGTAGGCATGCATACCGACGACGACGACGTCTATTTCGGCAACAACGACGGTCTGACGGTCTTCAGGCCACAAAACGTCAAGAGCGTCAGCCGCCCTGCCGACGAAGTGGTACTGACGGCATTCCTCTTAGGTAATACCTATGTCAACGCCAATAGCGTCATCAACGGCGTCCACGTCACCGAACGCCCCGTGGCCGAGAGCGACCATTTCACCCTCTCCTACCTCGACCACACCATTACCCTCGCCTTCTCGCAACTCAACTTCGACAACCCCGCAAATGTCTCGTTTGAGTACAGCGTCAATGGCGGACAGTGGATGCGACAGGCAGAGGGAGTCAACGAGATTACCCTGAGCCACCTGCAACCCGGCGACTACAAGGTGAAGGTTCGCGCCCTCGCGGCAAATGTCTATTCGCCCGAAAAAACCATCACCGTCACCATCCGTGCCCCCTGGTATCGCACCCGTCTCGCCTATCTGCTCTACCTGCTGGCATTGGCAGGACTTGCCACGTACGTGTTCATGACCTACCGCCGCAGGGCTAACCAGCAGATGAACGAGGAGAAGATGAAGTTCCTCATCAACGCCACCCACGACATCCGCTCACCGCTGACGCTCATCATGGCACCGCTCTCCAACCTGCGCCGTCGGCTTACCAACGATCAGAAAGAGGCACAGCGCGATGTGGACACCATCGAGCACAACGCCACACGCATACTGAACCTCGTCAACCAGATTCTCGATGTCCGTAAGATTGACAAGCAGCAGATGCACCTACACTGTCAGAAGACCGACCTCGTCAGCTTCATCCAGGGTGTCTGCAAGATGTTCGAGTACAACGCCGAGGAGCGCGACATCAAGTTCAACTTCAACCACGAGGGTTTTGACAAGCTTGAAGCTTGGATTGACCCGGGCCAGTTCGATAAGGTCATCACGAACCTGCTCTCCAACGCCTTCAAATACTCGTTCGACGGCGGCACCGTTGATGTAGTCCTCTCACACGATGACAAGCAGGCTGTGGTGAAGGTGGTTGACACCGGTGTCGGACTCGACAACGACGGACAGAAGCACATCTTCGAGCGCTTCTATCAGGGTGGCAACTCACGCCGCATGCACATCGACGGCACTGGTATCGGACTGAACCTCTGCAAGATGATTGTCGACATGCACCACGGCACCATCGAGGCCGCCAACCGCACCGACGAGCGAGGCTCCGTCTTTACCGTCACCCTGCCCTTAGGCAACGCTCACTTGGCTCCCGAGGAGATTGACACAATGCCTGAAATACCCGAACCCACCGAGAACGCCGCCACCAACGAAACGAAGAAAGGTGGCAAATACCGTGTGCTCATCGTCGACGACGACCTTGAAATAGGACGCTACATCTCCACTGAACTGGGCCGTTTCTACAAGTTCGGCACCTGCACTAACGGCAAGGAAGGCCTGCGCGAACTGCTTACCAACGAGTACGACCTCGTCATCAGCGATGTCATGATGCCCGAGATGGACGGCTTCACTATGCTCCGCATGATCAAGACCAACATCAATATCTCGCATATTCCAGTCATCATGCTGACGTCGAAGGCCGATGTCTCCAACCGCCTCGAAGGTCTCGAGCGTGGCGCCGATGCCTTCTTGGCCAAGCCCTTCGACCTTGAGGAGCTGCGCATGAACATCGAGAACCTCATCCACAATCGCCAGCGCCTGAAAGGCAAGTTCAGCGGTGCCCAACAGCAGGCCGACCGCGTAGAGCAGCCAGAGGTAAAGGGCAACGATGAGCTGTTGATGGAGCGAATCATGAAGGTGGTGAACAAAAACCTGTCGAACAGCGACTTCAACGTCGATATGCTCACTCAGGAAGTGGGCATCAGCCGTGCCCAGCTGCACCGCAAGATGAAGGAACTGACGGGCATTTCGACCAGCGAGTTTATACGTAACATACGCCTCGAGCAGGCTGCCCGTCTGCTGAAGGAGCAGAAGATAAACGTCACCCAGGTGGCCTACACCGTAGGTTTCTCAAACCTCGCCCACTTCTCTACCATATTCCGCAAGCACTTCGGTGTAGCTCCCTCCGAGTATGCCGAGCAAGGCTGAAACGTAACTTCACAACCTATAATAACAGTCCAACATGAAGCATCTAATTAGATTATACTTGCCGCTCGTCGTCGCAGCCTTCCTTATGGTTTCCTGCGGCGATGACGACGATGGCGTCGACGTACCCGTGGAATACAATGCCAACCGCAACGATGCCAGCCGGGAACCGGCCCTGCAGCGACTGGAGTTTCCGAAGGTAAAGGGCGGCAACAGCATCGTCATCATCCACACCACCAACGATGAGTACGGCATCAACTACAGTGTGGAGTGGGACTCCGATAAGAAAGCACAGCGTTGGTCGTGCTACCAGATGTATGCCGCCAACAGAGGCGGGAACAACAGCCGTGTAATCGATGGCTACCTGTTTGACGAAGACATGCCCAACCACGACGCGAACTATGTTTCCAATGAGTACGGTGAGGTCTTTGACCCGTTCTGGTCGTCAGGATATGACCACGGGCACATCTGCCCCAATTCCGACAGGAAATACTCAAGGGAGGCTAACCGCCAGACCTTCTTCCTGACCAACATGCAGCCTCAGCGGAATATCTTCAACGCAGGCCTCTGGCTGTCGATGGAGAACAAGCTGACAAAGAACTGGTGGCCAACGTCCACCGCTGACACGTTGTATGTCGTCAAGGGCGGCACGATAGACTCCGAGGAGAATATCATCGAGTATATCTCTAACAGGCAGCGGTCGGCAACCGCCAAGCGAGGGTTTATCCCTGTTCCCCGCTACTTCTTCATGGCCCTGCTGCGCAAGCAATATAACAAGAAACAAGAGGCTTGGGGCTACAAGGCTCTGGCTTTCTGGGCAGAGCACCTGAATGAAGACCATAAGAACGACCCGCTCGGCAACTACGTCATAAACATCCGCGAACTGGAGCGGCGCACGGGCATCGACTTCTTCTGCAACCTGCCCGACGCTATTGAGGAGAATGTCGAGAACTCCAGCGTCGAGGAGATCAAGGAGCTTTGGAACCTAAGATAAATCATTAACATTAAACATACTACAAATGAAACTAAGACTCTTTATCTGCGCCGTAGCTCTTTCGGCGACCCTCTGTGCCTCTGCACAGACCCATCTGATGGATGTCAACACCAAGAAGCTCGGTGCGCCCGTTCAGTCGACGATGTATGGCATCTTCTTCGAGGACATCAACTACGCTGCCGACGGCGGTCTCTATGCCGAACTGGTGATGAACCGCTCGTTCGAGTTCCCCAACCACTTTGCCGGCTGGGACATCTCGGGCAAGGTGACGCTGAAGGACGACGGCCCCTTCGAGCGCAACCCCCACTACGTGCGCTTGGCTCCGTCGGGCCATAGCGACAAGCACACGATGATTGAGAACCGCGGCTTCTTCGGCATGGGCGTGAAGGGCGGCGAGGAGTACCGCTTCTCCGTCTGGGCCCGCGTGCCCGACGGCGGCAAGGCCAAGCTGTATGTCGACATCGTCGACAACGCCACGATGAACGACGACCAGAAATTGGGCAATGCCGGCGTGGACGTCAGCGGCAAGGAGTGGAAGAAATACACCGCCATCCTGAAGCCCCGTCGCACCTTCGACAAGGCCCACCTCCGCGTGTGGGGCGACTCCAAGGTGACCACCGACGTTGAGCACGTCAGCCTGTTTCCCGTCAAGACGTGGAAAGGCCGTGAGAACGGCATGCGCCAGGACCTGGCACAGGCCCTCTTCGACATGAAGCCCGGCGTGTTCCGCTTCCCCGGCGGCTGCATCGTCGAGGGAACCGACCTCGAGACCCGCTACCAGTGGAAGAACTCGGTCGGCCCCGTCGAGAACCGTCCGCTCAACGAGAACCGCTGGCACTACACCTTCACCCAGCGCTACTTCCCCGACTACTACCAGTCGTACGGTCTCGGCTTCTTTGAGTTCTTCCAGCTCTGCGAGGACTTCGGCTGCGAGCCCCTGCCCGTCATCTCGTGCGGACTGTCGTGCCAGTTCCAGAACCCCGACCCGACGAAGCCCGGCGTCCACGTTCCCGTTGACCAGCTCGACGACTACATCCAGGATGCCCTCGACCTCGTGGAGTTTGCCAATGGCGACGTCACGACGAAGTGGGGCAAGGTGCGCGCTGACATGGGCCATCCCGCACCGTTCAACCTGAAGTACCTCGGCGTCGGCAACGAGCAGTGGGACTACGACGAGAAGCACGGCGGCTACGGCCCCGTCTTCACCGAGCGCCTGAAGAAGTTCAATGCCGCCCTGCGCGCCAAATACCCCACGCTGAAGCTCATCGGCACCACCGGTCCGAACAGCGAGGGCTGGGACTTCGACCTGCTGCAGCCCCGCATGAAGGAGCTGAAGGTCGACCTCTACGACGAGCACTACTACCGCAACGAGAAGTGGTTCCTCAGCCACGGCCTGCGCTACGACACGTATGACCGCAAGGGTCCTCGCGTGTTTGCCGGCGAGTATGCCTGCCACGGAGCCGGCAAGAAGTGGAACCACTTCGAGACGTCGCTCTATGAGGCTGCCCACATGACGGGCATCGAGCGCAATGCCGACATCGTCCACATGGCCACCTACGCCCCGCTCTTCGCCCACGTCGAGGGCTGGCAGTGGCGTCCCGATGCCATCTGGTACGACAACCTGCGCTCGTTCAAGTCGGTCAGCTACTACGTCCAGCAGCTGTTTGCCATGAACAAGGGCAGCAACGTGCTTTCGCTGACGATGGACAAGAAGCCCGTGGCCGGACAGGACGGTCAGGACGGTCTGTTCGCCTCGGCTGTCTTTGAGAAGAGCACCAACGAGGTCATCGTCAAGGTGGTCAACACGTCGAAGCAGGCTCAGCCCGTCAGCATCCAGCTCACCGGCATGAAGGGCGAGCGCACGGCCGAGACCATCACCCTGAGCCACAACGGTTCGATGGACGATGAGAACACGCTCGACCAGCCCGAGAAGATCACGCCGAAGACCGGCAGTCTGAAGCTCGACGCCGGCAAGAAGGCCACCCTGCTGCTCGACGACGTGCCCGCCATGTCGTTCCGCATTTACAAGGTCAAGAAATAATGCCGCAGAGGTAAGACGAAGGGGAGGGAACCGGCCGGTTCCCTCCCCTTCGTCTTACCTCTGCGGCATTACCAGTAGCGCTGTGTCATGTCGTTGTAGACTATCTTATTGTCGTACACCTCGACTGTTTTCTTATCCTGGCTGAACAGCGAGCCCATCAAATCTGAGGCCCACGAGCTCCACGGATTCACGATTTGCTCTGTAGTCATCGTCACGAACTCGGTCTGCACCAATCCCATGCCGTCGACATCGCAGATGAGACGACCATACTTGTTTTTCACCTTCACGATAATCTTCGTGATGCAGCCCACTTCGAACTTAGCATCCTTATCCAACTGCAGACCTTCCTTCAGTTTCGGTCTAGCGCGCAGCACGAAGTCACCGGGCAGCGAAGCCTTGGTCAGATGGTATGTTTTGCTCCACGTGGCATTGGTCATCGTGATGGTGTTGTCCTTCTTGTCATCGCCACGGTATTCCACTTCCACATCATAAAGGCTCAGTTCGTCCTTGCCCAGTCTCACCTCGTAGGTCACATCGGCAGTTTCTAGTTCGCGGTCAAAGTACGACTTCTGCTCCTCAGTCTCCTGAATGGGGTCGTCGTCATCGTCACCACCACAGGCCGTGAAACCTGTCGTCAACAGCAAAGCACTTGCGGCTATTGCCATCATTCTCAGCTTGTCTTTCTTCATTTTCTAATGTTTATTTGTCTCAAAAAAGTATCTCGTTGTCGTTTCAGGCTGCAAAATTACTGTTTTTCGCGCTAACCGCCAAAATGTTTCCCTCTTATTGTTTGCTTTTTCGCGGAAAATGCGTACTTTTGTAGCCAAAACAAGTAACTAAAAGCGAAAAACAGATGAAACGACAGAGATTGCTAACCATAGGTCTGGCCACCATGTTATGCATTAGCGCCCAGGCCCAGAGCCTGCTCTACCCGAAGCACTTCGACCTGCAGGAGGTCACCCTGCTCGACGGTCCGATGAAAACCGCCTTGGACAAGAACATCGAACTGCTGATGAAGTACGACGTCAACCGCCTGCTGACACCCTTCGTGCGCCAAGCCGGACTGGCATCGACCACCGACAAGACCAGCAAGTACTATAACTGGCTGACGAAGCACCCCAACTTCCCCAACTGGGGCGGCGACGCGGGCTTCGACCTGAGCGGCCACGTCGGCGGCCACTATGTGTCGGCTCTGGCCATGGCCTACGCCGCCTCGCACGACGAGGCGCAGCGCACCAAGCTGAAGGAGCGCTTGGACTATATGCTCGAGGTACTGAAGGACTGCCAGGACCAGTACGACCAGAACACCGAGGGCCTCTACGGCTTCATCGGCGGACAGCCCATCAACGACTCTTGGAAAGCGCTCTACAAGGGCGACCTGTCGAAGATTCAGGGCAACTGGGGCTGGGTGCCGTTCTATTGTCAGCATAAGGTGCTGGCCGGTCTGCGCGATGCCTACGTCTACGCCCATAGCGACGTGGCCAAGGAACTGTTTCACAAGATGGCCGACTGGAGCGTCAACCTCGTGGCGAAGGTGTCGGAGAGTGCCTTTCAGGGCTTCCTCGGCTGTGAGCACGGCGGCATGAACGAGACGCTGCTTGACGCCTACCAGATCTTTGGCGACAAGAAGTACCTGACGGCGGCCAAGAAATACTCGCACAAGGACATGATCAACAACATGCAGACGCTCAACACCACGTTCCTCGACGGCAAGCACGCCAACACTCAGGTGCCGAAGTACATCGGCTTTGAGCGCATCTACGAGCTTGACCAGACGGCAACGACCTACCGCAAGGCCGCCGAGAACTTCTGGACCGACGTGGCCAAGAACCGCACCGTCTGCATCGGCGGCAACTCGGTTGGCGAGCACTTCCTGTCGAAGAGCAACTCAAACCGCTACATCGACCAGCTGGACGGACCGGAGTCGTGCAACACGAACAACATGCTGAAGCTCAGCGAGATGCTGGCCGACCGCACTGCCGATGCCAAGTACGTCGACTTCTACGAGCAGGCCACGTGGAACCATATCCTCTCGACCCAGGACCCTGAAACCGGCGGCTACGTCTACTTCACCACCCTGCGCCCACAGGGCTACCGCATCTACTCAAAGGTGAACCAGGGCATGTGGTGCTGCGTGGGTACGGGCATGGAGAACCACTCCAAGTACGGTCACTTCATCTACAGCCACGACGGCAAGGAGACGCTCTACGTCAACCTCTTCACCCCCTCCCTTCTCGTGAGCGACGACTTTGTCGTCACCCAGGAGACCGCCTTCCCCGACCAGCAGGCAACGACCCTCACCATCGGCAAGGCCGGCCACTACACCGTGGCCATCCGCCATCCGCAGTGGGTGGGCGAGGGCTTCGCCATTGCGGTCAACGGTCAGCCCGTTGACATCACCGTCAAGCAGGGCACCGCCAGCTATGCCACCGTCAGCCGCGACTGGGCCGAGGGCGACAAGATTGAGGTCAGCCTGCCCATGGAGCTGCGCTACGAGACGTGCCCCAATTACACCGACTATATCGCCTTCAAGTACGGTCCCATCCTCTTGGCTGCCCAGACTTCCGACGGCGAGAAGCTGCAGAACGAGTATGCCGGTGCCGGTCGTATGGACCACGCCCCCGGCTCGATGGCCTCGTCGAAGAAGCTGACGACGGCCCCGATGCTCATCGGCAACCGCACCGACGTGCTGAGCCGCATCGAACGTCTGCGCACACCTGAGCTGACGTTCACAATCGACGTCAGCCGCCCCGGCGTCGACAGCTACAAGTGGTCGACGCTCAAGCTTGTACCCTTCTACAAGATCCACCACGCCCGCTACGCCTGCTACTGGTACCAGCAGACCGAGGAGAACTTCAAGAAGAGCTCGATGGCAGCCGACGAGAATGCCGCCGCCGCACTGGCCGAGCGCACGCTCGACTTCGTGGCTCCCGGCGAACAGCAGAGCGAGGCCGGCCACGAGGTCAAGTACTCCAGCGAGTCGACCACGGGCAACTACAACGGCGAAGCCTACCGCGACGCCCGTGCCAACGGCTACATCCAATACACGCTCTATAATAAAAAAGGTGTGAAGGACAGCCTCGCCGTCATGCTCCGCTTTACTACAGCCGACAAGGGCCGCAAGGGCACGCTCTCCGTCGACGGCAAGAAGATTGCCGACATCACCGTGGCCTCGTCGGCCAAGAACGCCGAGAACGGTTTTTATAACGTGGAGTACGCCATCCCTGCCGCCTTGGCTGTCGACAATGACGGCAACGCCAAGGAGAAGTTCGTCGTGCGCCTGACGGCCTCGTCGTCGACACTCATTCCCGGCCTCTACTACATGCGCCTGATGAGCGGCTACGAGGAGAACCCCGACCGCTACAAGTTCGTCTGCAACCAGTGGACGACGGGCGACGGAAACCGTGTCAGTGCCTCGAACATCACCTACGACACGAAGCAGAACATCATCCACGTCAATGCCGGAACGGGGGCCAACAATGTGGCGCTGATGCTCAGCTACAGCAATCTGGACTATACCATCGCCAGTGCGCAGAAGTATCTCGTCGTGCGCGGCACGAACCTCAAGACGACCACTGGCGCCAGCTACCTCTGGTGGCTCAACGGCACGAACAAGGGTTCGCAGGTGGCTCCCACCACCGTCAGCGAGGTCACCATCGACGGCCAGAAACAGCAGGTCATCGCCTGGGACCTGACGAAGAGCAACCTCTACGACAACTTCAGCGGCGACCGTCCCTCGGTATGCATGGGCCAGACCATCTTCGGTCTGACCTCCACGACGGGCAAGAGCGACATCCTCGATATCCAGTTCGTTGAGGACGTGGAGCAGTATGTGACGCTGACCACCGGCATCAGCCATTTGAATCCTGCCATTCAGTCGTACGACGACTACTACACCCTCGGCGGTGTCAAGACAAATCCTACCCGTCAAGGACTATACATCAACAACGGGAAAAAGACAATAATAAGATAGTCGGGATACATTCCGGAGTTAACTCCGGGTAAACGCCCTCTTTGCTCCGGGTAAACGCAGCGTTTGCCCGGAGCAAACTTTCAGGCTCATTTACTCTGTTTAATAATGTACTTCTGATAGTAGTTGATGAGCAGTGTTGTCATCGGCAGGGCGATAATCATGCCGAGGATACCGAGAAGCGAGCCCCAGATACTGAGCGACAGCAGAATGATGGCGGAGTTGAGGCCCGTGACGTGACCCATGATCTTCGGAACAAGGACAGTATCCTGGATAATCTGCACCACGGCGAACACCACCAAGGCCATGAGCATGATGAGCCAGAAGTTCTGCCCCGTATCGGCTGCCTTGACAATGGCCAGAATGATGGTTGGAATAAAGCCGAGGAGCTGGAGGTAGGGCACCATGTTGAGCAGGCCGATGAACATGCCAAGGGCGACAGCCAGCGGGAAGTCGATGATAGTGAAGCCGATACTGAAAAGGATGCCCACACAGAGTGCTACCAGAGCCTGCCCGCGGAAGTACTTGTTCATACCCTCCTCGACGTCGGCCACCAAGCGCTTGGCAAACGGACGGTAGCGGCGGGGCAGCAGTTGCGACCAACCCTTGGAAATCTCCTCATAGTCTAACAATATGAATAGGGTGTAGAGGACTACCATCGTCAGGGAGAAGACGCTCGAGACGATACTGATGCTCTGCGATATGACGGCCCACACCTTGGGGATGGCCGACTTGACCGTTTCGATGAAACCATCCTGAGTCACGAGCTTCTTCAGCTGGTTAATGTCGATGTTCTCATGGATATACTGCTGAATCATCCGTGGTATGTTGCTCATCGTCTCGTCGGTCTGCACGTACTGGAGGATAAGCTGCGTCACACGCCCGCCCTCCTCAATCATCGGCGGAATCATCAGCCAGAAGACGCCCGTGGCAACACCACCCGCCACGACGAACGACAGCAGGATAGCTGCAATGCGGAACTTCAGCCGACAGCGGTACTGGAAGAACTTCACCATCGGGAACAACAGGTAGGACAGCAGCCACGCCAGGAAGAACGGTACCAGCACACTGCTCAGTCTGTTGAGCAGCATGACGATGCCCACCACCACTACCACGCCGAGGAATCCGCGCACGAACGTATCGAATGTTATCTGCTTTCTCTCCATTTCGACTGCAAAAATAACAAATTCGCAGCAAAACAAAAGGGCTTTAACTCCCTTTAACTCCTTTTATTTCGATAAGTGCGCAAAAAGCAATAATTTTGCAATCGAAACAAACTAATTAAGGACTACTAATATGAGAAAACTTACGCTTTGGTCATTGCTGATAGCCACGATTTTCGGCATTAGCCTGACAACGAACGCCAAGAAGGTACACACGCTGGGTGACTCCACCATGGCTTTCTACAACGAGAACACCACCAACACGCGCGGCTGGGGTATGTACTTCGGCAACTTCCTCACCAACGGCTGGACTTCGGTGAACTACGCCATAGGCGGACGCGACAGCCGGGGCGGCTACAACGAGCTGTGGCAGAATGCCAAGAACAGCGTGGCCGCAGGCGACTACGTGCTGATACAGTTCGCCCACAACGACGAAAAGTACAACGGCGTGGACAATCTGGAGCTGCAGCAGTACTACACCGCCAAGGGCGATGCCACCAGTGCTGCTGCGGTGAAGAAAGACGGTCGGGGCACCGTACCCTCGACAACCTACAAGGCGTGTCTGAAGCAGATCATCGACGAAGTGAAGGCCATGGGTGCCATCCCCGTTCTGGTGTCGGCCGTCTGCCGGTGCTACTTCAGTGGCAGCACCATTACCCGCACAGGCCGCCACGATCTGGGCGACAAGTACGACGCTCTAGTAAACGGCGAGTACAAGACAGGCCAGAAGGTGGCTGCCAGCGACCACACGATGGACTATAGCTATCACATGAAGCAGCTGGCCACCGAGGAAGGCGTCGCCTTCATCGACATGACGACAGCCACCAAGAATCTCTACGAGAGCTACGGCACCTACGACAAGTGCTACGCCGCCCTGTTTGATAAAGGCGGTGAAGCAGACAACACCCACTACAACCTGACGGGAGCCCTAACGGCTGCCCGCCTCTGCGCACAACTGATGAAGGAACAGGGCATCCTGGCCGACGACATCGTGATACCCACCGACCTGGCGTTTACTCCTGCTGCCGCCGACCTCGGCGACGTCTACGTAGGGCAGTCGGGCATCAAGGAGCTGACGCTGAGCGGCTTAGGACTGGCACCCGCCGCAGGCACCGCTACCATCAGCGCCACCGAGGGCATCCTGCTTTCTACCGACAAGCAGAACTGGCAGGCCACGCTCACCGCCAACTACACCAACGGCACGCTCATCAAGACCATCTATGCCAAAGTATCCGTTACGGCGGCTGGTACCTTCAACGGCACCGTCACCGCCACCATTGGCGACAAGACGGTCAACGTGCCCCTAACGGTCAACGCCATTGAACTTGGCGGTGGCGCCCCCTTCACCGTAACATGGGCGCTGACAGCTACTGACGCTCCCACCGTCGACGGACTCGCCACGGCTGCCGACGCTAAAGTGACGGGGATGGTGAAGTATGGCAACAATGCTGAGAGCGGACTGATGGTAAGCACCAGCGACGGCGGCGCATGGGCGAAAGCAGAGGACGACTCGCCCAACCAGTACGTGCAGTTCACCGTCACCGCTCCCGACGGTAAGAAACTCGACATCAACAACATTGCCATGAAAGTAGGCGGACGCGGCGGCAACGGGCTGCTGTGTCACGTCTACTATTCGACCGACGGCTTTGTCACGCGTACCACCATCTATTCGCCCACGAAGATGGAGAACAAGGTGATGAACGAGGTGACGGCCACGCCAGTGGTCAGTCTGGCCGACGGCGACCAGCTGCAAATCCGCGTCTACCCCTGGTACACAGGCGATGCTACGGGCAAGTGGCTCTGCATCAGCGATGTCACCATCAGCGGCCAGACGAAGGATGCTGACGGCGTGAACATCAGTGGAACCATCAGCTACACTCTCGACAAGGGTGGAGTCGGTCAGGGTGATGACGCCGTGATGACACCCAACGAGCTGAGTGCCGGCTTTGCTGCCAAGAAGTGGAGCGCAGGCCAGGCTCTGACCATCGACGGCACGCTGAGCTATCAGGGAGCTGCAGGCGAAGCTAATATCACTCAGACGCGCATCTATAACGGTACGGGCAGTTCGTTCCCCTCTTCTGCCACAGCCGACAACACCCTCACGCTGACCCTCACCCCTGAGGACGGCTTTACGTTTGTTCCCTCGAAAGTGATCTTTAAGGCTGCCCGCTACGGCACAGACGGCGGCACCATCAGCGTATTTGTTGAAGCGGGCGAGAACACTGCAGAGCTGGTGACTAACTCTGGCGTCAACCGTGGTGCCAAGGGTCTGACCATCAAGTCGTTCAGCGAGGAGGTGAGCGGCATCACCGCTACAGCCGACAACCCGCTGAAGCTGAACTTTGCCTTCTTGGGCTTGGGCAACACCAAGGCGATGGGTCTGTCGAACGTTATCATCGAGGGCACGCTCGTCGGAGCCGCCGTCCAGGTGACGAAGTATGCGCTTGTCACCGAGGTACTGCCTTCAGCCGAGGCCGGCAGCATCAGTCGCGACCCCGACCTGGAGCAATACAAGGAGGGCGCTACTGTCACGCTGACTGCTGAAAAGAACTTCGGCTACCGCTTCAAGGAGTGGCAGGACGCCACGGGAACCACCGTCGGCACCAAGGCTCAGACAAACGTCGCAATGGATGCTGCTAAGACGATGAAGGCCGTGTTTGAGGCCGTTCCCGTCTACAGCGTCAAGACTGGCGTCACCAACGATGCCGACCGCGACGGCATGGGCAGCATCACGCTGACCCCCAACGACCACGACGGCAAGTACGAGGCCGGCACGCAGGTAACGGCTACGGCCAACGAGAGCAAGATACTGAAGTTCCTCAGCTGGACTGACCGCGGCGAGAATGCCGGTGCCGGGACAACACGCGACTTCACCGTCAACGGCGATATGGAGCTGGTGGCCAACTACGAACTGCAGGACTTCATCGCCGTGTTCGATGCCAGCAAGACGCAGAGCTATGCCTATCCGACCACTGACGGCTACCCCTTTGCTGCCGACGAGGCCTGGGACAGCGAGCGCCACGCCAAAGCCAGCATCGTGAAGGTAAGCGACGGTGCGCTCTGCTACACGAAGGACGGCGGCACACCCGTAGTGCGCAACCGCGAGGGCGTGGTCATCTCAGCTATCAACGGCCTCTACCAGAACGGCTACCGCACGACCGACATTGCCTGGCAGTATGAGTTCTCGACCAAGGGCTTCACGTCGGCACGCTTCGTGGCCGACATGTGTGCAAAGAACGCCGCTACGAAGAAGTACAAGGCCCTCATTGCAATTGACGGTGGCGACTTCACGGAGCTGAAGGCAGCCTGGGAAGTGACGGCCAACGTCGTCAACCCGATTGAACTGGAACTGCCGGCCAGCGCTATGGAGAAAGAGCGCGTCGTCATCCGCATTACGGGCGACGGCACTGAGACCTACAACACCTCTTACGCCTTCGACAAGACCTTCGACGGACTGGCCTACTGCGACCACTCGGAGAGCGGCGTGGGCAATGCCTACGTGCTTGGCGACGCTGTGGTGGTTGCCGACGGGAAGGCTCCCGAGGTGACGGGCACCGTACCTGCCAACGACGCTTCGGGCATCAGCGCCACGGGTCGCATTACGATCTCGTTCAGTGAGCGCATCGAGGCCGCCGGAAGTACGGACAAGGCCACACTGAACGGACAAGAGCTGACACCGACCTGGAGCAGCCGCTCCGTCAGCTTCGACTATCGCAATCTGGACTACGGCACGCAGTACACCTTTACCATGCCCGCCAACTACGTGCAGGACCGCTCGGGCAACAAGTATGCCGAGGCGATGACCATTGTGTTCACCACCATCCAGCGGCCCAAGGTGGCCAAGGGGGCCTACGACTTCATCGTGCCCGACATGGGCAGCATCAAGGAGGCCATCGACGCCGCCCAGGCCCGCTCCAACAAGAATGTGCGCTTCCGCATCTTCGTGAAGAAGGGCACCCACAAACTACCCACCGGTGCCAGCAAGCACTATAAGCACACGAACAGCAATACCGGCGACGTGCTCCACGATGCTGACCATCCCGATCCCATCACCTACGTCTCGGGCGGCAACATCTCGTTCATCGGCGAGGACCGCGACGGCACCATTATCACGCAGAGCTTAGACAACAAGCTGGAGTTTGCAGGACAGTTTGGCACTACCAACGTCTTCGACGGTATCGGCAACAGCGACGTGCTCCAGCTGACGGGCAGCGACTACTACTTCCAGGACATCACCGTGAAGAGCGGCATGAACGATGCTCGCGGACGCAACCTGGCTGTTCAGGACAAGGGCACGCGGAACATCTATAAGAACACCGTGCTCTACGGCTATCAGGACACGTGGACCTCGAACAACAACAATGGCCTGTACTACTTCGAGGGCGGACAGGTGCGCGGACGTACCGACTACCTCTGCGGCAAGGGCGATGCCTACTTCAACGGCGTCGAACTGCGCCAGCTGAAGGGCGGCTACGCTGCCGTGCCCTCTACACCCGCCAAGGTGGGATGGGTGTTCAAGGACTGCACAATCAGCGGCGACGAAAGCGGCGTTAACGGCAACTACACCCTCGGCCGTCCGTGGGGCAGCGGCACACCAGTCGCCTTGTTTATTGACACGAAGATGAACGTCGTGCCGTCGGCCATCGGCTGGAACGAGATGAGCAACGGCTGGCCGAAGCGCTTTGCCGAGTGGAACTCGATGAGCGCCAACGGCAATGCCATCGACCTGAGCGGACGCAAGAAGACCTTCGGCGACGGCCACGAGAACAACCCACGTCTGACTGCTGAGGAGGCTGCCGACTATAGCAACATGGCCAAGATGTTCGGCGACTGGCAGCCCACGCTGCTCACCGAGCAGGCTCCTGTGCCTACGAACCTGACGGCTACAGGCACCACACTGACCTGGGACGACAGCGACTACGCCCTGCTCTGGGCCGTCTGCCGCAACGGCCAGGTGGTGGACTTCACGACCGCACCGACCTATACCGCCACAGAGACCGGCACCTACAGCATACGCGCCGCCAACGAGATGGGTGGACTGAGTGAGCCTTCCGTCTCGGTCGAGGTCGGTGGCACCGACGGACTGACTGGCATCAGCCGCGAGACGTCTGCCGACCAGCAGATATTCAACCTGAGTGGCCAGCGCGTCAGCGGCAGCTACAAGGGAATTGTCATCAGCAAAGGAAAGAAAGTCGTGACGAAATAGCAAAAAAGCGGAGTTTGGTTGTAAATTGTCAATGAAAAGTTGTACCTTTGCAACCAAATTCCACTTTTTATGAGTGTTTCTGAGATTATCAACCAACATAAGCGCGAACGGCAGTTCTCGTTCGAGGTGCTGCCGCCGCTGAAGGGAACGGGCACTGACCGTCTGTTTGCCGACATCGACAAGCTGGCTGAACTGGAGCCCGCCTTCATCAACATCACGACGCACCACTCGGAATACGTCTACCGCGAGCTGCCCGACGGGCGCTTTGAGCGCAGCCGCGTGCGCCGCCGCCCAGGCACTATCGCCATTGCTGCCGCCATCCAGCAGCGCTACCACATACCCGTACAGCCGCACGTCATCTGCAGCGGTGCCACCATCGAGGACATCGAGTACGAGCTGATCGACCTGCAGTTTCTCGGCATCCGCGACCTGCTGCTGCTGCGCGGCGACAAGGCCAAGGAGGACAGCCGATTCACGCCGACACCCGGCGGCCATGCCCACACCACCGACCTGATACGTCAGGTGGTGCGGTTCAACGAGGGTTTCTTTGCCGACGGCACACCCATCAAGCAGCCTGGCCAGAAGTTCGACATCGGCGTGGCCTGCTACCCCGAGAAGCACGAGGAGGCGCCCAACCTGGAGCGCGACATGCAATACCTGAAGGAGAAGCAGGACCTCGGCGCACAATATGCCGTAACGCAGCTGTTCTTCGACAACCAGAAATACTTCGAGTTTGTGGAGCGTGCCCGCGAGATGGGCATCACCATGCCCATCATTCCCGGCATCAAGCCGATGGCGAAGCTCTCGCAGCTGACCGTCGTGCCCAAGACGTTCCACTGCGACATTCCCGAGGCGCTGGCCCGCGAAATCGTGAAGTGCAAGACCGACGAGGATGCTCGCCAACTGGGCATCGAGTGGACTACCGAGCAGTGCCGCGAGCTATATGCACATGGCGTTAATAACATACATTTCTACACCGTCTCGGCCGTTGATTCGGTGGTTGAGGTGACCCGCCGGCTGCTATAAAACGAAGCATCGAAATATCGAAACATCGAAAAAAAATGAAACTCACCGAAGTGATAGGCCAGGAAGAGTGCAAGGAGCGCCTGCTGCAGATGACCCGCGAAGGCCGCCTGCCCCACGCCATCATGCTCTGCGGACCGCAGGGTGTGGGCAAGAAGGCGCTGGCTGTCGGCTTCGCCAGCTATCTGCTGGGCGAGGACAACCCGATGGTCAAGAAGCTGGAGCATCCCGACCTGCACTTCACCTACCCCACCATCAAACTGCCGTCGATGAGCAGTGACCATATGCCCGTAAGCGACGACTTCGCCAAGGAGTGGCACGAGCTGCTGATGCAGGGGCCTTACTTCACGATGGACGAGTGGATGACGGCTATGGGCGGCGAGAACCAACAGGCCATCATCACCGCCGGCGAGAGCGACGAACTGGTGCGCAAGCTGAGCCTCAAGTCGAGTCAGGGCGGCTACAAGGTGAGCGTCGTCTGGCTGCCCGAGCGCATGAACATTGCCTGCGCCAACAAGCTGCTGAAGCTCATTGAGGAGCCACCCAGTCAGACGGTGTTCATCATGGTGTCAGAGGAGCCCGACAAGCTGCTGGAGACCATCCGCAGCCGCGTGCAGCGCATCGACGTGAGACAGCTGCCGACGGAGACCATCTGCCAGGCACTCATCGAGCGGCGCGGCATCAGCGAAGAGGCGGCCCGCCGCATCAGCCGACTGGCCAACGGCTCGTGGCTGAAGGCCCTGCAAGAGCTGCAGGTAGGCACGGAGAACGAGCAGTTTCTCGACCTCTATATCTCGCTCATGCGACTGGCCTACCAGCGCAAGATACGCGATTTGCGCAAATGGAGCGAGGTAATGGCCGGCTTCGGGCGTGAGAAGCAGAAGCGGTTCCTGCAGTACTTCCTGCGCATGACGCGCGAGTGCTTCATGTATAACTTCAAGCAGGCCGACCTTGTCTACATGACGCAGCAGGAGGAGGACTTCGCCCGCAACTTTGCCCGCTTCGTCAACGAGGCTAACATCCTGGCTATCTACGATCTGGCCAACCGCGCCATACGCGACATCGGCCAGAACGCCAACGCCAAGATTGTCTTCTTCGACTTCGCGCTGCAGACTATTGTGCTTCTGCTACAGAAGTGACGGAAATCGAATTATCGGAACATCGAAATATCGAAACAACGACAAAATATGGAAAAAGAATATGAAATACGGACCGGCTGCGACCGCGGACTCTGCCACCAGGCAGTAGGCCGACAGGACCGCCAGCTCAATACCTACGACTGGCTGGCCGACGTGCCGGGCAACCAGGAATCGACCGACCTCGTGGAGGTGCAGTTCAAGCACACCCGCAAGGGGTACTACCACAACGTGAACAACCTGCCGCTGAAGAAGGGCGACATCGTGGCAGTCGAGGCCAACCCCGGCCACGACATCGGCGTGGTGACGCTGACAGGCCGCCTGGTGAAGCTCCAGCTGAAGAAGGCTAACCTGAAGTCGGCCGACGACATCAGGCGCATCTACCGCATAGCCCGCCAGTTGGATATGGACAAGTTCCGCGAGGCCAAGGCCCGCGAGCACGAGACGATGATTGAGAGCCGCCAGATAGCCAAGGGCCTCGGACTCGACATGAAGATAGGCGACGTGGAGTATCAGGGCGACGGTCAGAAGGCCATCTTCTACTACATCGCCGACGAGCGCGTAGACTTCCGCCAGCTCATCAAGGACCTGGCCGCTGCCTTCCACGTGCGCATCGAGATGAAGCAGATCGGTGCGCGCCAGGAGGCCGGACGCATCGGCGGCACAGGCCCCTGTGGCCGTGAGCTGTGCTGCGCCACGTGGATGAAGAACTTCGTATCGGTGTCGACCAACGCTGCCCGCTTCCAGGACATCTCGCTCAACCCGCAGAAGCTGGCCGGCATGTGTGCCAAGCTGAAGTGCTGCCTGAACTACGAGGTCGACGACTACATCGAGGCAGGCCGCCGTCTGCCCGGCCGCGACGTCGTGCTGCAGACGCTTGACGCCGACTACTACCTCTTCAAGAGCGACATACTCTCGGGCATGGTCACCTACTCCACCGACAAGAATCTGGCCGCCAACGTCGAGACCATCACCGCCGAGCGCGCCCGTGAGATAATCGACATGAACCGTCGCGGCGAGAAGCCCGAGTCGCTGCAGGAGGGTGGCAAGCAGAAACCCCAGAAGGTGCACGTCGACCTGGCACAGGGCGACATCAGCCGCTTCGACAAGGCCAAGAAGAAGAAAAAGAAGAAAAAGCCGCAGCAGCCCAATAAGGATGAGAAGAAATAGCCGATGGCTCTTACTGTTCTTTACGGTTGCACTGGTCACTGCCAGCTGCAACCGTAAAACCATATACCACCACTATGAGCACACGCCGATAGCCGGATGGGAGAAGAACGACACGCTCGTCTTCACGCTCCCGACATCGAAGACGCGGGCTGTAGTGCAGCGCGACGTCGAGATGCGCATTTCGGGCGGATTTCCCTTCCAGCGCCTCTACCTGATTGTCGAGCAGACCATCTTCCCCTCGAACATCAGGCGGCGCGACACGCTGAACTGCCACCTCATCGACCCTGAGGGCAACATCGAGGGCAATGGCGTCAGCCTTTACCAGTACCGCTTCCACATGTCGGACATCAGCCTCAACGAGGGCGACTCGCTTCAAATCTGCATCCGCCACAACATGAAGCGCGAGATTCTGCCCGGCATCGCTGACGTCGGCATCCGCCTGACGGCGTACTAAGTATGGCTACGACCTCACCAGATTCCTACGCGCATCGAGGGCGAGGAAGATGAAGAGGAGGAAGGTGAAGCCCCAGAGCGAGGAGCCGCCATAGCTGAAGAAAGGCAGGGGAATGCCGATGACTGGCGTCAGACCGAGCACCATGCCGACATTGATGAAGACATGGAAGAGGAAGATGCTGAGCACGCAGTAGCCATAGACACGCCCGAAGCGGTAGGGTTGTCGCTCGGACAAGTGGATAAGACGCAGGATAAGTGCCAGGAATAGCAGCAACACGCCTGCAGAGCCGACAAAGCCCTCCTCCTCGCCGACAGTGCAGAAGATGAAGTCAGTATCCTGCTCGGGCACGTACTTCAGCTTGGTCTGCGTACCATTAAGAAAACCCTTGCCCTCGAGACCGCCCGAGCCGATGGCAATCTCCGACTGATGAACGTTATAACCCGCACCCTTGAGGTCCTCTTCAAGTCCGAGGAGCACGTTGATGCGCGTGCGCTGGTGGGGCTGCAGCACGTGGTTCAGGCCGTAGTCGGCCAGATTGAAGAACAGCATCGAGCCTAGGGCAAATAGGGCTATCCAGTAGTAGTTTCGGATGCGCGTGGCAAGTCCCTGCCACAGCAGATAGCCAATGAGCAGGGCGGCAACCACCAGCTGCACCCAGACGATGTCGAAGGGTATGACGTAGAGCGAGAAGAGCGTTGCCACGAGCGTGACGCCCAAGCAGAAGGCCAGGAGACGGAAGGCATCGCTCCTGTCGCGACAATACACCCACACCATAGCCGACGAGAATATCTGTATCATCAGCAGAACAGCGTACTTGCCAACGGAGGTCGGCGTGATTGACAGCATATTGTCGGCATAGCGGATACCCACAACGAAATAGACCACCATAGCCACAGCCGTAAACAGAATGCTGCCCGGCATGCCCTCACGATAGAACATGAGGAAGAAGGCCAGATAGACGAGGGCTGAGCCCGTCTCGCGCTGCAGAACGATGCAGACCATCGGCAGCAGGATGATGGCCAGCGTGGGGCCGAAGTACTTCCACTTGTGGATATCGTAGCCGTAGACACTCATGAACTTAGCCAGAGCGAGCGCCGTAGCAAACTTGGCAAACTCGGCCGGCTGTATTCGGACAGGCCCAAGCACGAGCCACGAATGAGAGCCCTTGATGCTATGCGGATTGAAGATGGTGCCGAATAGGAGCAGGAGCAGGATTATATATATAATGTACGCGAACGTATCATAATAGCGGTCGTCGAGCAGCAGCAGGACGAAGGCAATGACGATACTCGCGCCTATCCAGACAATCTGCATGCCTGAGCGCGTAGAGAGCGAGAGCAGGTCGGTAGCGCCATAGTCGTAGCTGGCACCGCAGACGCTCATCCAGCCAGCCGCGAGCAGCAGCAGGTAGATGACAATCGTTACCCAGTCGAGTGAGCGCAGTACGCTGGGATGCTTATCTTTCGGTTGTTCCATAGCTGATGGCTTTGTGCTGAATAGTGGTTGCCTGACGCTCTGAAGCCTCAGAGAGCTTTCCGTGAATATACTTCTCCATGATGAGTCCGCCGATAGGCACGCCATAGGTGGCGCCCCATCCGCCGTTCTCTACATAGACGGCAACGGCAATCTTCGGATTGTCCATCGGCGCGAAGCCCATGAAGACGGAGTGGTCGTGGCCCTTGTTCTGAGCCGTACCCGTCTTGCCGCATGGAGCAAAGTCGAATCGTCCCAGAGCCTTACACGTGCCGCCGAGAGCCGACGAGCGCATGCCCTTGACCACGTAGTCGTAGGTCCATGAGGCTGCCTTGGTGTAGCGCTTCTTCGTATAGAGCGTGTCGAGCGGCTCACCCTGCACCTTGCGCACGACATGAGGCTTATAATAGTAGCCGCGATTGGCGATGGTGGCTCCGAGATTGGCTATCTGCAGCGGCGTAAGCAATACTTCGCCCTGACCGATTGAGATTGAGATGACGGTCAGTCCGCTCCACGAGCCCTTGTAGGCCTTGTCGTAGAACTGGGCATTAGGTATAAGGCCGCGCTTCTCGCCAGGCAGGTCGACGCCGAGTTTGTAGCCAAAGCCCATGGAGACCATGTAGTCGCGCCACGTGTTCATGGCGTTCTGCACGGAGCCGTATTTCGATGTGTTGGTGTTGATCATGTGGTAGAGTCCCCAGCAGAAGAAGCCGTTGCACGAGGTTGACAGCGCCGGCACCAGAGGCAGGGGCGAGCCGTGACCGTGACAGCCGACGTGCAGGCCCTTGAAGTAGAAGCCGCGATGGCAGCCGTAGGCGGTCTGCGGCGTGATGACGCCCTCGCTGAGAAACGTCAGTCCCTGCGAGGTCTTGAACGTCGAGCCTGGGGGATAGAGACCCATGATGGAGCGGTTGTAGAGCGGCTTCCAGACGTTCTGACTCAGTTCGATGTGCTTCTTCGAGCGCTGGCGGCCTACCATCAGACGAGGGTCGTAGGTGGGCGACGATACCATGCAGAGCACTTCGCCCGTCGAGGGTTCGATGGCCACGATGGAGCCAATCTTGTTCTGCATCAGCCGCTCGCCAAGGGCCTGCAGCTCGAAGTCGATGCTGAGGGTAAGGTTCTTGCCAGGCTTGGGCCGGCTGTCGAGGGCACCGTTCATGTAGCTGCCCTGAATGCGGCCGTGGGCATCGCGCAACAGGATCTTGACGCCCTTCTCGCCACGCAGCTCCTTCTCATAGCTGCGCTCAACGCCGCTCTTGCCGATATAGTCGCCCGGCTGATAGTAGTCGTCGTTCTCGATGTCGGCAGGCGACACCTCAGCCACGTCGCCCAGCACATGGGCTGCATACGGATACTGATACTGGCGGATACTGCGGCGCTGGACGTAGAAGCCTGGGAATCGGTACATCTTCTCCTGGAACACGGAGAACTCCTTGTCGGAGAGCTGACTCATGAATATCTGCTGGGTGAAGCGCGAGTAGCCTGGGTTCAGGTTGCGGTCGGTGATGGTGCTCATGCGCCGGTCGAACTCCTCCTTGGTAATGTTGAGGGCATTGCAGAACTCAGTCGTATCGAGCCTGCCGCGAGCCTCGTTCATCACCACCATGATGTCGTAGGCAGGCTGGTTGAACACCAGCAGCTTGCCGTTGCGGTCGGTAATGACGCCGCGCGAAGGGAAGTCGATTTTCTTGAGGAAGGCGTTTGAGTCGGCACTCTTCTTATAGTCGTCGCTCGAAATCTGGAGCATGAACAGACGGATGATGTAGACGACTACAATCAATATAGCCACCCCACCTATTACTAAGCGACGACTCTCAAGCGAATGGTCCTTCATCGGCTATTTACGGATAGTCTCAATAGTTACCAGTAAAACGAGCGTCAGGACGGTGGTGCCGGCTACGGTCAGGGCCCACTCCTGCCAATTGAAGAAGCCAAACGACTCGATGGTGAAGAACACCAGACAATGGACGAAGACCAGTATCGAGGCCAGCGTCAGGAACTTTGAGTAGCCCAGCGCCGCCATCGACGACTTGATATTCTCGGCAGCATCGCGCGGCAGGAACAGCTCGAGCAGATAAGGCTGCAGAAATCCGACCAGCGTCAGCGAGGCGGCAGCCATGCCGGGCGTGTTCGAGAACATGTCAACACTCAGACCCAGAGCAAAGCTCCACAGCAGGATGGCCCAGCGCGGATAGCTGCGCGGGAAGATGACAACGAAATAGACATAGAGCAGCACCGTAGCGTATCCGAACAGGTGGACATGGTTGAAAACCAACGCCTGTGCCAGACACAACGCCACGAAATGCAGGGCTCTTCTAAGTGTATCTAATGCCATCTCTCAGATTTTCGATTTACTGATTTTCGATTTTCGATTTATTGCTTCGGCGCCATCGTGATCGAGTCCTTCACTTGCTCCTGCAGACGGAGGCGCTCGCCGATGCTCTTGTCGCTGATGACCATCACATCGCGCAGACAGCCGAAGTCTGTCGACAGGCGCACCTTCAGACGATACGACAGTCCGTCGGTCGAATTATAGATTTTCTCAATCTTTCCGACCAACACGCCTGGAGGGAAGATGGATGAGTAGCCGCTGGTCTCAACCCAGTCGCCGCGCTTGAAGCGGGCATGTCGTGGGATATCCTCGACGTAGGCTACTGACGCATCGCCGCCATACCACTGCAGATAGCCAAAATAGCCGCGCCCGCGAATGGCACAGCTGATGCGCGACGAAGTGACGTTCAAGACTGGAATCACAGCCGCATAATGGTCGGAGACCAGATAGACCACGCCGACGACGCCGCTGCCACAGGCCACACCCATATCGCGCTCTACTCCGTCCAGCCGCCCGCGGTCGATGGTCATCAGGTTGTCGGCCTTGTCGATGGTGTTTGAAACGACCTTGGCAGGAATCAGCTTGTACTGGCTGAGAAACTTCAGCTGCTCGAGCTCAGCCTGCGTCGTGTCCTTCGTCAGGTCGCCGTAGAGCCGCCTCAGCTGGCTGACCTGGCGCTCCAAATAGAAGTTGCGCAGCGTGAGTTCCTCGTTGACGCGCTTCAGCGAGAAGAAGGAACGGACGGCCGAGTCCCACTCATAGACCTTTCCCGCCACAGCATTGGCCGACGTAAACAGCACGCTGCTCTGGTAGCTATTTTTCTGGAATAGCAACACACCACTGGCCACTTCGAGCAAAACCAGCAGAAACCAGTGGTGATACTTTGTCAGGAACGCTATGAGGTTCTTCACAGTCCCTTTATCTCATCAGGAAGGAGAAGCGGTCGACGTTCTTCAGGGCGATACCAGCACCGCGGGCAACGCAATGCAGCGGGTCTTCAGCGACAATGAACGGAATATTGATCTTGTCGGTCAGACGCTTGGCAAGTCCGCGAAGCAGCGCACCGCCGCCAGTCAGGTAGATACCGTTCTTCACGATGTCGGCATAGAGCTCGGGCGGCGTGTTCTCCAAAGCCGAGAGCACGGCAGTCTCAATGCGGGCCACCGTCTTGTCAAGACAATGGGCAATCTCCTGATAGCACACAGGCACCTCCATAGGCAGGGCCGTGATGCGGTTCGGGCCGTGAACGACGTAGTCCTCGGGCGCCTCGTCGCCAAGGTCGGTCAGTGCCGAGCCGACGTTAATCTTGATGCGCTCAGCCATGCGCTCCGACACCTTCACATTGTGCTGGCGCGACATATACTCCTGAATGTCAGCCGTCAGGTCGTCGCCGGCCACCTTGATGGAGTTGTTGGCAACGATGCCACCCAGCGAGATGACGGCAATCTCGGTCGTACCGCCGCCGATGTCGACAATCATATTACCCTCAGGAGCCTCAACGTCGATGCCGATACCAATGGCAGCAGCCATCGGCTCGAAAATCAGGTAGACGTCGCGGCCGTCGGCATGCTCGGCAGAGTCGCGAACGGCACGCAGCTCAACCTCAGTCGAGCCCGACGGAACGCCGATGACCATGCGGAGCGAGGGCGAGAACAGGCGTGTGCCCGTGTGAACCATCTTAATAAGGCCGCGCATCATCTGCTCGCAAGCAGAGAAGTCGGCTATCACACCGTCCCTCAGCGGGCGAATGGTGCGAATGTTGTCGTGAGTCTTCTCATACATCATCTTGGCCTTCTCGCCAACGGCAATCATCTTGTCGGTACGGCGGTCGAGGGCAACTACTGAAGGCTCGTCTACAACGATCTTGTCATCACTGATAATAATCGTGTTGGCAGTGCCAAGGTCCATGGCTATCTCCTGGACAAAACTAAAAAATCCCATAATACTTCAAAAAACTTCAATTCTTCAATCTTTCAACTCTTCAATTCTTGAATCTTTCAATTCTTCAATTCTTCAATCCTTGAATTCTTCAATCCTTAACAAACCAGGCGTGAATGGCAGTATCATAGTGCGAACTGACGCCGAACGCCTTCTCAGCGAAGGCCTTGCGCTGCTCAAGGGTAGTCTCAGCACCCTGAGCCTTCAGAATATCGAGCAGCACGCCGTACTCAGCCTTCGAGGGCACGATAACCACGTCGTTGAAGTTCTTGGCTGCTGCGCGGATGAGCGAGATGCCGCCTATGTCAATCTTCTCGATGATGTCGGCCTCAGAGGCTCCGCTCGCCACAGTCTGCTCAAACGGGTAGAGGTCGACCACCACAAGGTCAATCTCGGGAATCTCGTACTGGGCCATCTGCTCGCGGTCGCCCTCATTGTCGCGACGGCCCAGAATGCCACCGAACACCTTCGGATGGAGCGTCTTCACGCGGCCGCCCAGAATAGAGGGATAGGTCGTCAGCTCCTCAACCTTCTGACACTCATAGCCTAACGACTCGATAAAACTCTGAGTACCTCCCGTACTCAGAAACTTGACACCCTCCTCGTTCAGCTTCTTCAGCAGCTCGTCGAGTCCGTCCTTGTGGAATACCGACACCAATGCGGTCTTGATTTTCTTTGTTTCTGCCATTTCAGTATAACGTTATATGTACATATTAGAAAATAGGGTGCAAAGATAATAAAAAGTAACGACTTTCAGCATCCCAAACCTTACTTTTTTTCATTTTTGCCATTTAAATTGTCGGAAGTCAAGAAACTCTCACTTTTTTTTCGTACCTTTGCCGCCCATGAGCAAATATACAACCTATATCTTCGACCTCGACGGCACCCTGCTCGACACCCTCGGCGACCTCGCGGCATCGGCAAACTACGCCCTGCGCCAGTTCGGATTCCCTGAGCACTCTACCGACGACGTCCGCCGCTTCGTAGGCAACGGCGTGCGCCGACTGATGGAGCGGGCCGTTCCCCCAGGACTGGCCCCAGCCCAGTTTGAGGAAGTGCTCGCCACCTTCCGCCAGCACTACATGCACCACGCCCTCGACACCACGCGCCCCTACCCCGGAATACCCGAAACCCTGCACGAACTCAGGCGCCGAGGCTGCCCCATGGCCGTCGTCAGCAACAAAATGATGGCAGCCACCCAAGAGCTCGTGGCCCACTTCTTCCCCGAAATCCCCGTAGCCATCGGCGAGAACGAGGCCGAAGGAATCAGCCGCAAGCCCGCCCCCGACACCGTCAACGAGGCCCTCCGCCGCTTGGGAGCCGAGCGCCGCACCGCCGTCTACGTCGGCGACAGCGATGTCGACATCCTCACCGCCCGCAATGCCGGCCTCCCCTGCATCAGCGTCCTCTGGGGTTTCCGCGACCGTCCCTTCCTGCTCCAGCACGGAGCCACCCAGCTCATCACCCGCCCCGAAGAGCTGCTTTTTACATGCAGTTAAATAATCATAAAAACCAACCGATAAAGTTGCAGCATCTTGCAACTTTCACTACTTTTGCACTCATGAAACGCAAGATAAGAACATACGGCGGCTATTTTGAGTCGTTTATGGAGAAACTGAGCGAGAAGGAACAGGAGAAGATTCAATATGGGCTCCTGTTGCTGAAAACGCAAGGCCGACTGCCAAAGAAGTTCGTCAAGCTCGTTCGTGACGGTATCTACGAGCTGAGAACGGAGTACGGTGGCAAGATTTTTCGAGTGTTCTTTATCTTCGATGATGGAGAAATCGTGGTGCTTTTCAATGGTTTTCAGAAGAAATCCCAGAAGACACCGCAAGGAGAAATAGAAAAAGCAATTAAAATAAAGGAGGCATATTATGCAGACAAATAATCACAAAATCGTTGACTACGACGCAGTACTTGACGCAAAATTCGGAGCAGAAGGGACACCTGAGCGAGCACGCGCTGAGGAGGCTGCCTACTCGTTCTATTCCGGCCAGATACTCCAAGATGCGCGCAAGGAGGCAAAAGTAACACAAGCCGAATTGGCAGCACGCACTCAGACCACCAAGTCGTATATTTCGAAAATCGAGAATGGCGTCATTACCCCCAGCGTTGGCGTATTCTACCGCATCATCGCCGCCCTTGGCATGCGGGTCGAGGTGGTGAAGCCGATATACTGATTGAAGCTATCTATACATCCCGACGCCACCAATGGCCTGGATAAGCACCAAGGAGTACTCTTGCTCGCTGTCGGGGGTGTTCTTCAATGTTTTGAGCATCCGTTCAGTCGTATTCCATTCCTTTTCCATATCTTTTTTCGGCAAAGGTCAGAAAATTCGTTGAGCGAGCGAAATACCTTTGATCTATTTTGATCTTTTTTGTTAAGTTTTGATCTATTGCCATTTTTCTCATGCTTTTCCACTACTTTTGCACATTGTATGAAGAAGTACAGCATAGAAGTGTTGGAGGTGCTGAGCCGCATTGTAGAAGTGGAAGCCTCAGACGAAGAGGATGCCATCGAAAAAGTGAGGCAAATGTACCGAAAATGCGAGATTGTGCTGGATGATTCTGACTACAAAGCGACAGAAATCAGCGCAAAGGATGAAAAATCGGAGTAAGTGCTTGTAGCTTTCAGAAGAAATCGCTAACTTTGCACCGCTTTTGATACTCATCAGGAGCGCAAAACGACATCGTGGAAATTAGATAGCAGTATCTAAATTCGAAGAGACCTCAGACATAAAAAGTCCACCAAACATTTTATACAGAGGGGCTCGGGGAATGCGGATACGCCTATCCTGTATAGGCGTACCCCTTCCTTTCCTTCTCTCTGTATGGGCTTCTGTGGTGGACTGCCTTTGTCTGGAGTTGGAAAACGAAGGAGGTGCGCTTTCTTTTTGTCCACGCCAAAAGACAAAAAGACGATGAGTACAGAAGCTAAGCCCTTCCTGAAGTGGGCTGGAGGCAAAGGACAACTTTTATCTCAACTTGACGCGCATCTGCCCGCAGATTTGCAGGGGCAGTCGTTCACCTATATTGAACCGTTCGTTGGTGGTGGGGCTATGTTGTTCTACATGCTCCGTAAGTATCCCAATATCACGCATGCCGTTATCAACGACATCAACCCCCATTTGATAACAGCCTACCGTATCATCAAAGAGCAGCCCAACGAACTGATACAACGGCTTGCGGCTCTGGAGCAAGACTACTTCTCACAGCCAGACGAAGATGCGAAGAAGGACTTTTTTCTTAACGTGCGTAACATCTTCAACGAAGCACATCTCAACGATGTTGACCGCACAAAGTACCTATTGTTCCTGAATCGCACTTGCTTCAATGGCCTATACCGCGTCAATGCCAAAGGAAAGTTCAACGTGCCATTTGGCCGCTACTTGCACCCAACGATTTGTAATGCTGAAACCATTTTGGCTGATAGCGAAGTGCTGAGCCGTGCTGACGTAACGATACTGAATGGTGACTTCGAGCAGACTGCCAGCGATATGCGAGAGGGGCTGAACTTCTTCTATTTCGATCCTCCTTATCGTCCTCTCAATGCCACGTCCAGCTTCAACTCATACGCCAAAGAAGATTTCAACGACGATGAGCAAATACGCCTGCGCGACTTCTGCACAAGGCTCAACGAGCGGCCAAACGTCAGGTGGATGCTCAGCAATGCCGACTGCTCGGCAAAGAATCCCGAAGACACATTCTTCGAGGACATCTACGCCAACTTCCAAATCCATCGCGTCAATGCCTCGCGTGCCATCAATGCCAATCCCGCCAAACGCGGAAAACTAACCGAACTATTGATAAAGAACTATGAATAAAGACTTCAATCTTTTTATGTCTCAACTTCAGGAGACGAACCAGACGCTGGATTTCTTCTGCGACTTCGATAAGATTTCTGCCAATGTCGCTGAGGTGGAAATGAGTCTCAACACGCTTAATTACCTGATAGGCAAAGAAGATTTGGCAAAGGGAGTGTCTGAAATATGGAAGCGTGACCATAAAGTTTTTGAGGTGCTGGGTATTCTCATTGCCGTAAGGGACGAAGGAAAGAAGCCCGTAGTGGATAGCAAAGGAAATGTAGTGCTTCTGAAAAGTTACTTTCAGTCTGAAACGAAGGTGGTTGAATTCTTAGAAGGAACAGGATTGGCTGACATCTTTGAGTCACGACGCATCAAAAACCTTGTGGACTATGTGTTCGGCATCGAGACTGGCCTCGACACCAACGCCCGAAAGAATCGAAGCGGACACATCATGGAGAGTACCGTTGCCAAGATACTGAATGACAATCGCATCAACTATCGCCAAGAGGTTTATTCATCAGAGTTCCCAGAATTATCTGTGCTTGGGACCGATGAGAAACGTTTCGATTTTTTCATCGAGACATCGAAGAAGAAGTATCTTATTGAGGTGAACTTTTATAGTGGAGGCGGTTCAAAACTCAATGAGGTAGCTCGTGCCTATACGGAATTGGCCCCAAAGGTGAATTCCGTTGAAGGGTTCGAATTCATTTGGATAACTGATGGCATAGGCTGGAAGTCGGCTCGAAACAAACTCGAAGAAGCCTATAACACCATCCCCAGCGTTTATAACCTCACAAGCATTGACTCCTTCATCATGCTCTTGAAATCATGATAAAGGCATACTACAAGTCCCCCAACCACGACTTCAACCTGGTGTGTGGCGATACATTCGAGCTGCTGCCGCAGTTCAGCTTCAGGTTCGACATGATATTTGCCGACCCACCATATTTCTTGTCGAGCGGCGGCATCAGCTTACAGAGCGGAAAGGTGGTTTGTGTGGACAAAGGCGACTGGGACAAGAGCATTTCGCAGGAAGAAATAAACGAGTTTAACCTGAATTGGCTCGCGCTTTGCAGAGAAAAGCTGAAGGATAACGGCACGATTTGGATTTCCGGAACATACCACAACATCTTCTCTGTGGCTAATTGCCTGACGCAGTTAGGCTATAAGATTCTGAATGTCATCACGTGGGCCAAGACCAACCCGCCGTCTAACATTTCCTGCCGCTATTTCACTTACTCAACTGAGTTCATCATTTGGGCACGCAAGAGTAAGAAGGTGGCACACTACTACAACTACGAGCTGATGAAGCACATCAACGGCGACACGCAGATGACTGACGTCTGGCGACTGCCAGCTATTGCACCTTGGGAAAAGAAGTGTACAAAGCACCCCACCCAGAAGCCCTTAGGCCTACTGAGCCGTATCATCCTGGCATCGACGCAAGCAGGAGCCTGGATTCTCGACCCGTTTGCAGGCAGCAGCACAACGGGTATTGCCGCAAATCTCTTAGGCCGTCGCTTCTTGGGAATAGAACGTGAGGCAGAATTCGCTGCTATCAGCAAGGCTCGGCGTGAAGAGATTGAGGATGGCAGGACGTTTGCAACCTATAGAAGAAAGATTCCCGACATCGTCAAAGCCGAAAACACGCAAACAGATTGCTTCTCTTGCCATGAGGAATTGATTGAGCAACTCCCTTTCTTGGCTGACGAGCCATCAGATTGCTCCGACTAAGCCACCAGATTGCTCCGACTAAGCCATACACTTACCCGTACTAACTTGCTAACTTTGCCGCGCTAACCCGCCGTTTCAGCAGGGCTGGGCCAGGTAATAGAAATAAATATACCCATACTGTAATCGGTGTCATCGTCATCGATTGGGCGGAGCGATGGCTGGGAAAAGAATAAATATACCCCTCTGTAATCGGTGTCATCGTCATCGATTGGCAGGATTTTAAACGTAACACACTGAAACATAGGCATATACATGCACGGCAGGCAAGCGATGACACCGATGACACCGCTGACAGCGGGGCATTTATATATTTTTTCTATGTGCATGTGGCGGGCGGCACCTCGGAAGCGATGACGATGACGATGACACCGCTGACACCGAGGGCATTTATTTTTCTCTGCTCGTGGCTGGCGACTGCTCTTTACAGAGCATTATTTATATTATTATATATAATAATATAAATAATGACTATCTTATCGGTTAGTTGGTCAGAATAAATAGGCCGGTGTCATCGGTGTCATCGTCAGCGCTGTCATCGATATGAACGAAAAACAGCAAGCTGTGAATGGTCACAACCTGCTGAATTCGTTGGTAGCGGGAGCCGGGATTGAACCGGCGACCTCATGATTATGAATCATGCGCTCTAACCAGCTGAGCTATCCCGCCATCATCGTTTTGCGGGTGCAAAGGTACACTTATTTTTTGAATTAACAAAATTTCCACGGAAAATATTTTCTTATTCACGAAAAAAATCGTAATTTTGCCCCAAAATAGTAATACTAACCTGGATTATCATGAATACAAAGAAGCAAAAGCTGTATCTAGAATACCCTCTGATGACTAAGTCGTACAACATCGTCTGGGACCAGATAAGCACGGCGCACGGCCTGGAAAGATGGCTTGCCGACCATGTTGAGGACCTGGGCGACGACGTCATCTCGCTGACTTGGGGCGAAATATGGACTGACCATCATACGCTGGAGGCTAAGATCGTGGAGCGCAACCGAAACAGCCACATCAGGCTGCAGTGGGTGAACGAGGACGACCCCGACGCCTACTGGGAGATGCGCATCGGCAAGAGCGAGATTACTGACGAGCTGTGCCTGTATGTTGAGGACTTCGCGCTGCCCGAGGATATTGACGACCTTCACGACCTCTGGGACGATAATATGGAACGCCTGCACCAGGCGAGTGGAATTTGAGTTGAGGAGTTGAGGAGTAAGGAGTTGTGGAGTTGAGGAGGGAAGGAGTGAGAAGGGAAAAGTGAAAAGTGAAAAGTGAAGGAGTTGAGGAGTTTGTGTTAATTAATGTAGTGTAGGAGCAACTTTTCAGCTCTCACTTCTCGCATTTCACATCTTTTTTGTACCTTTGCAGCCCAGATTATGTTTCGCATCAAGAAATTAGACATCTTCGTGGCCAAGCAGTTCCTGCAACTGTTTGTGGGCGCTTTTTTCATCTGCCAGTTTGTGCTGATGATGCAATTTCTTTGGCGATACGTCAACGAGCTCATAGGTAAGGGCCTCTCGCTTGAGATTATGGCCCAGTTCTTCTGGTATATGGGCTTGATGCTGATGCCTCAGGCTTTCCCGCTGGCTATTCTGCTGTCGTCGCTGATTGTGTTCGGCAACCTGGGTGAGAGTTCTGAGCTGACGGCCATCAAGGCTGCGGGCATCTCGCTGCTCCAGGCTTCGCGGTCGCTGATTGTGATTGTGGTCCTGATAGCGGGCATCTCGTTCTACTTCCAGAACGTGGTGGGCCCTGCTGCCAACAAGTCGTTCTACCAGCTGCTGCTCTCGGTGAAGCAGAAGAGCCCCGAGCTGGAGATTCCTGAGGGCGTGTTCTACGACGGCATTCCCAATGCAAACCTGTATGTGCAGAAGAAGGACATGCAGACGGGTATGCTCTACGGTATTATGATTTACCGCCGAACTGACAGCTACGAGGACCAGGCCATCATCCTGGCCGACTCGGGCATGATGCAGACGACGGCCGAGAAGAAGCACTTGCTGCTGACGCTCCACAACGGCGAATGGTTTGAGAACATGCAGTCGCAGGAGCTGGGCGGCTCGGCCAGCGTGCCCTATCGCCGCGAGACGTTCTCGCAGAAGCGCATCGTGCTCGACTTCGACAGCGACTTCAACCTGGCCGACGAGTCGGGTATTGCCGCCGATGCCCGCTCGAAGAGTCTGGAGCAGGTGCTGCAGGACCTTGACTCGATTGTGGTCTTCAACGACTCGATAGGCCAGATGTTCGAGCGCGAAGCCCGCCGCCGCACGTTCTACCTGTCCCCGCTTGACAAGAAAGACTCGCTGAAAGCCTATACGCAGGCGGCAGCTGGCAAGGTGACGTTCGACTCGCTCTACAAGAAGCTGACCGTCGACGATAAGCGCAACGTGCTACGATGGGCTGCGGAAAAGGCCCAGTCGGAGTCGTTCGACCTGAACATGAAGGAGGACTACTCGTACGACATCAACCGCCGCGAGCGCCTGCACAAGATGGAGGCCATCAACCGATTCACGGTGGCCCTGTCGTGCATCATCTTCTTCTTCATCGGCGCGCCCCTTGGAGCCATCATCCGCAAGGGCGGACTCGGCGTGCCGGTCATCATCTCGGTGCTGGTGTTCATCGTGTTCTACATCTTCGACGCCTCAGGATTCAAAATGGCGCGTGCCGACGAATGGACGGTCTGGTTCGGAAAACTCATCTCGACGATGGTGCTGGCCCCGCTGGCGGTGTTCTTCACCTACAAGGCCAACAACGACTCGGTGGTGTTCAACATCGACATTTACAAGGAGCTGCTCAGGCGGTTCCTGGGACTGCGCATCAAGCGCAACATCACCCGCAAGGAGGTGATCATCGAAGACCCAAAGTATGCCGCCGACGCCCAGAAGCTGGAAGAGGTCAACGAGAAGATTGCCCGATACTCGGAGGAGCACAAGCTGCTGCGCCTGCCAAACCCCATCAGCGTGTTCTTCAAGGCCAGCGACGACCACGAGATAGAGCGCATAGACGAGGAACTGGAGGAGGCCATCGACGACCTGGGCTATACGAGGGACCGCTTCATCCTGACCGAGCTGAACCACTACCCTATCATCATGACGCGCGCCCACACGCGGCCGTTCAGCCGCAAGTGGATGAACATCGTGACGGGACTGATACTGCCCGTCGGCCTGTTCTTCTATCTGCGTATGTGGAGGTTCCGCCTGCGCCTGTACAGAGATTTGCACGTCATCAGGCAGGTCAGCGGCAAGATTATCCCGCGTGCGCTTGAGCTGGCCGGTGTGGCTCCTGCGCCTGAGACCGAGACTGCGGAGACTGAGACTGCGGAGACGGAGATTGAGGAACCCGAGATTGAGGAGACCGAGACTTCGGAGCCTGAAACCCCTGTTGACCCCTCCTATATATAAATAAGGTGTAACATGAACTACTTTAAGCTAAACACGATTGAAGAAGCCATCGGCGACTTCCGCGAAGGCAAGTTCGTCATCGTGGTCGACGACGAAGACCGCGAGAACGAGGGCGACCTGATTTGCGCGGCAGAGATGATAACGCCCGAGATGGTGAACTTCATGCTGAAATATGCCCGAGGCGTGCTTTGTGCGCCCATCACCATCAGCCGCAGCGAGGAATTGGACCTGCCGCGCCAGGTGGCCGACAACACCTCGGTGCTGGGAACGCCCTTCACCGTCACCGTCGACAAGCTCGAGGGCTGCACGACTGGCGTATCGGCC
Source organism: uncultured Prevotellaceae bacterium (assembly GCA_946184965.1). GTDB lineage: Bacteria > Bacteroidota > Bacteroidia > Bacteroidales > Bacteroidaceae > Prevotella. The sequence goes on from CAMHHO010000010.1 coordinate 45,408, forward strand.
AGCGACCGCGCTGCCACCATACGGGCTCTGGCCGACCCTGCCTCAACACCGCAGACCTTCGGACGACCAGGCCACATCAACCCACTCTACGCCCAGGACAACGGCGTGCTGCGCCGCTCGGGCCACACGGAGGCTGCCGTCGACCTGTGCAAGCTGGCCGGACTCTACCCTGCCGGAGCGCTGATGGAAATCATGAACGACGACGGCTCGATGGCCCGCATGCCTGAACTGCAGGCGTTTGCCCATGAGCACGGCCTGAAAATCATCACCATCAAGGACCTCATTGCCTACCGGCTGCGCAAGGAGTCGCTCATCGAGGTGGGCAATCGCGTAGACATGCCCACCCGCTACGGCCACTTCCAGCTGATTCCCTTCCGCCAGAAATCGAACGGACTGGAGCACATGGCGCTCATCAAGGGCACGTGGACTGAGGAAGAGCCCGTGCTGGTGCGCGTTCACTCCAGCTGCGCTACGGGCGACATACTCGGCTCGATGCGCTGCGACTGCGGCGAACAGCTGCACAAGTCGCTTGAAAGGATTGAGCGCGAGGGCAAGGGTGTGGTCATCTATATCCAGCAGGAGGGTCGCGGCATCGGATTGATGAACAAGATTGCGGCCTACAAACTGCAGGAAGAAGGGCTCGATACGGTCGAAGCCAACGTCCACCTGGGCTTCAAGCCCGACGAGCGCGACTACGGCTGCGGTGCCCAGATGCTGCGCTACCTGGGTGTCCACAAAATGCGCCTGATGACCAACAATCCTACGAAGCGCGTGGGACTCGAAGCCTACGGGCTGGAAATCGTCGAGAACGTTCCCATCGAGGTGACTCCCAACGAATATGACTACCGCTACCTGAAGACCAAACAGGAGCGTATGGGGCACACGCTGCACCTGAAATAGCAGTCACAATGTCAGTTTTTCGGCATGAATCGTGAAAAAGTGAAGGTTTTCTTTGCTCGTGACGAAGAATTTGAGTAATTTTGCACGGAATTTTACACAATAGATAAAATGGCACAACTATCTAACCGCCTGCAAAGGCTTGCACCATCGGCCACACTCGCCATGTCGCAGAAAAGCTCTGAGATGAAGGCTCAGGGCATTGACGTCATCAATATGAGCGTCGGAGAACCCGACTTCAACACGCCAGACCAGATAAAACAGGCTGCCAAACAGGCCATCGACGATAACTACTCACGCTACTCGCCCGTACCGGGCTACCCTGAACTGCGCAAGGCCATTGTCAACAAGCTGAAGAACGAGAACCAGCTCGACTATACAGTCAACGAAATCCTGGTATCGAACGGTGCCAAGCAGAGCGTCTGCAACACCATCATGGCGCTGGTGAACGACGGCGAAGAGGTCATCATACCCGCCCCCTACTGGGTCAGCTATCCGCAGATGGTGAAGCTGGCCGGAGGCGAGCCCGTCATCGTGGAGGCAGGCTTCGAGCAGAACTTCAAGATGACCGCCGAGCAGCTCGAGGCAGCCATCACCCCCAAGACGCGCATGCTCATACTCTGCTCGCCCAGCAACCCTACGGGTTCCGTCTACAGCAAGGAGGAACTGCGCTCGCTGGCCGAGGTCATTCTGCGCCACGACGACCTGTTCGTGCTGGCCGATGAAATCTACGAGCACATCAACTACGTAGGCCACCACGAGTCGATAGCCCAGTTCGCAGGCATGAAGGAGCGTGCCATCATCGTCAACGGCGTGTCGAAAGCCTACGCCATGACGGGCTGGCGCATAGGCTACATAGCCGCCCCAGAGTGGATTGTCAAGGGCTGCAACAAGCTTCAGGGCCAGTATACGAGCGGCCCCTGCTCAGTCAGCCAGAAGGCTGCCGAGTTTGCCTACATCAGCGACCAGCAGTGCGTAGAGGACATGCGCCTGGCCTTTGAGCGCCGCCGCGACCTCATCGTCAAGCTGGCCAAGGACATACCGGGACTGGAGGTTAACGTGCCCGAGGGCGCCTTCTACCTGTTCCCCAAGTGCAGCAGCTTCTATGGCAAGACTGCACCCAACGGCTCGACCATTGCCAACAGCACCGACCTGGCCATGTATCTGCTCGAAGAGGGCCACGTGGCAACCGTCGGCGGCGATGCCTTCGGCGACCCCAACTGCTTCCGTATGAGCTATGCTACAAGCGACGAGAATATAGTCAAAGCAATGCACAGAATCAAGGAAGTTTTGGCAAAACTCTGTTAGTTTTGATTTTTGTAGGTTAAAAGTTATTAATTTGGTGTGAAGTACGCCAAAATTTAGTATCTTTGCGGGGTAATTTTGCAAAATAGATTTTTCACAAACTTAAATTATTTAATAACTAAAAATTAAATTCAAATTATGGCAACATCAACAAAGGCTGCAGCCCCAGCCAAAAAGAATCAGGGCTTCGGAGGTATTAAGGCCGCATGGATTATCTTGGTAATCTGCTGTATCATCGCTTACTGCTTCTATTTCTTCGTGCTCGGTAATCCCGACAACTTCGTAGGTGGCGACCGTGAAGGTCATCCCGCTAACCTCATGGGTACGGTGTATAAGGGAGGTTTCGTCGTAGGTGTGATCCTCACCCTCTTGCTCACCGTTATCGTGCTCGGTGTAGAGCGCTACTTCGCTATCAAGTCGGCTTCTGGTAAGATCAACCTGGCCAAGTTCACATCTCAGGTCAAGGAGCTCATCAAGGCCCAGAAGTTTGACGATGCCAAGGCTCTCTGCAACAAGATGCAGGGTTCGGTCGCTAACGTGGTGATGGCTTCCATCAACATGTACGAGACCGTTGAGAAGGACGAGACCTTGAAGAAGTCACAGAAGATTTCGAAGATTCAGCAGGCTCACGAAGAGGCTACTCAGCTCGAGATGCCGACCCTGACCATGAACCTCCCGATGATCGCTACCATCGTATCACTCGGTACCCTGACCGCTCTGTTCGGTACGGTGCTCGGTATGATCGGATCATTCCAGGCTCTGTCTGCTGGTGGTGGTGCTGACTCTATGGCTCTGTCTGCAGGTATTTCTGAGGCCCTTGTGAACACGGCTTCGGGTATCTTGACGTCTTGGGTTGCTACCGTCGTCTATAACTTCTTCTCAAACAAGATCGATAAGCTGACATTCGCTCTCGATGAGGTTGGTTACACTATCGCCGCTACATACGATTCTAACCACCACGAGGCATAAGCTGTTTTACCTTTTAATTCCTTAGACGATTATGGGTAAAATAAAAATTCAGAAAAAAGACATCTGGATCGACATGACGCCTATGTCGGACGTGATGACCCTGCTGCTCTGCTTCTTCATGTTGACATCAACATTCCTGACGCCAGAGCCTATCAAGGT
>CAMHHO010000011.1:0-47888 GCA_946184965.1 uncultured Prevotellaceae bacterium
AAACCAGCAGAGCGGCCAGTAAAAACTTCATTGTTTTCATACGCTTTATTCTTTTTAAGGTTAGAGTTTTTTCTATTTGAATCACTTTCTGCTGCAAAGTTACAAAAAAACGGGCACATAACCAAATATATTTCAGTTTATTTTTACTGCACATCAGAAAAAAACTTCGAAAATCTTACAATCTTACAATCTTACAATCTTACATAGGGTATATGGACATGCGGAAAAAGGGGATTGTATTCTTAATAATAATATAATATTATAATATTATATTATTATTACACATAAATGGACTACGAAAACACCCCGTGTAAGAATGTAAGAATGTAAGATTGTAAGGTTTTGCAGAAAATGCGAAAAATAATTGCGGAAATGTTTGGTGGTCTCAATAATTTTTTGTAACTTTGCAATGCATTTGAGAAGTCGTCCGGCGACGGAAAACTGGGCAGTTAAGACGTCGAACTGCGGCAGACAGAACAGCTAAAACGGCCAATTAGCTGAACGGAACCGGCGACGACGCGCGCGAAAGAAAGATGAAAAACAAGAAGGCAATACTCTTCGTCTGTCACGGAAACATCTGCCGCAGCCCCATGGCGGAGTTCGTAATGAAGGACCTGGTGAGGAAAGCAGGGCTGGAGGACCGCTTCGTGATTGAGTCGGCAGCAACATCGACTGAGGAAATAGGCAACGGCGTCTACCCGCCGGCAAGGCGCAAGCTGGCGGAGCACGGCATCGGCTGTCAGGGCAAGACAGCGCGCCAGATGACTCGCTCTGACTACGAACGCTACGACCTGCTGATTGGAATGGACTCGTGGAACATCCGCAACATGAACCGCATCAGTGGCGGCGACCCAGAGGGCAAGATCGTGATGCTGATGGACTTCACCAAGCGACCAGGCGACGTAGCCGACCCCTGGTACACGGGCGACTTTGAAGCCACCTGGCGCGACGTACTCGAAGGCTGCGAAGCGCTGCTCCAGGACCTGCGCAACGGGTAGGCTGAACGGGACGGAGAGCAAGCCGAAGCGGGGCTAAGTCCAGAACTCTCTTTCGCCAGTGGCTAACATCTCCCCCTTAGCACTGGCATCTGGACGAAAGGCACACTTGGGGCACGTATGCCCGTCCCAGATACGGATGTTATCGCTGCCGCAGTTCAGGCAGAGGCGGCCCACCTCGCTCCTGTAGGATGGCGCAACGTCGGCAATGATGCCTCCGACGACGATGTTCTGGATGGTCTTGCAGTCGGGGCACAGCATGGCCGTGATCTCCTGACGGAAGAGTCCCCTACCCTCGTACACCTCGGCCTCGTAGCCGCAGACGCTGCAGCGATACTTCAACTTCCAGGCCATCAGTTCCGACGATTCGCCTGCCGGGCAAACTCAAAGAGCGACTGGGGCAAGTGGCAATAGCCAGTGGGGTTCTTGTCGAGGTAGTCCTGGTGATACTCCTCAGCGGTATAGAAGTTCTGCAAGGGCAGCTTCTCAACGGCCAGGGGCTGGTCGTAGTGCTGCTGCTCGGCGGCGAACACTTTCTCGATAATGGGCAAGTCCTCAGCGTCTGTGTAGTAGACGCCCGTACGGTAGCGAGTGCCCTCGTCGTGGCCCTGTCGGTTCAGGCTCGTCGGGTCGATGGCCTTGAAGAACATCTGCAGCAGGAACTCAAGGCTGACCACCTCAGGGTTGTACCTGACGAGCACTGTCTCGGCAAAGCCGGTCTGGTCGGTATACACCTCTTTATACGTCGGATTCTCTGTGTGGCCGTTGGCGAATCCCACCTCGGTTTCCACCACGCCCTCAATCTGTTTGAAGTAATGCTCTGTTCCCCAGAAGCACCCTCCGGCAAGGTAAATTTCTTTTTCCATTGTGAATTAAGTTTCGCAAGCTACGCTTGCTCTATGTAGACAGGGAGTTCAAGGAGTTCAAGGAGTTCAGGACATTACCTATTTCCCCATCGTTTATGGAGTTTCGGAGCAAAAAGACATACGTCTTGAACTCCCTGAACTCCTTGTCTCCTTGTCTCCTTATTATTTAAATAGATACTGTGCGAACTCATGCAGGGACTTGCGCCAGACCTGCCACTCGTGGTCGCCGGGATAGGAGTTGAAGCGCACCTGGACACCACCGTCGCGCATCTTCTTGACAATGTTGCGGGTGTACTCTATACGCGGGTCCTGCTCGCCGCAGCTGAGGAAAAAGACGTCGAACTGACGGTTAAACGCCTTCACGTCGGTCAGCATGCCGGGCACCTCCTTCTCGAGGTCGAAGTCGGAAGCGCCGCGAATGCCGCCGAACATGCCCGTCGAGAACACGCCCACATTGGCAAACACCTCGGGCGAGCGCAGACCGATGTAGAACGACTGGCCGCCACCCATCGAGAGTCCGCACATGGCCCGGCTCTTGCGGTCCTTCCTGACGCGGTAGGTCTTCTCGACGAAGGGAATGATGTTGTCGATCATCTCGCTGCGGAATGTCTGCATGCCCTGCCAGCTGTAGCCGCCGCCGAAGCCGCCATTGCGCGAGCGCACGTTGCTGTTGGAGCTGACAACAATCATCGGCACGGCCTTGCCGGCAGCTATCAGATTGTCCATGATCTGAGCCGTGCGGCCCTGCTCCATCCAGCCGCGATGGTCCTCGCCGCCGCCGTGCTGGATATAGACTACGGGATAGTCACGCCCAGACTCGTTATAGCCGGCAGGGGTATAGACCATCAGGGGGCGCCACGACTCGTCGACCTTGGAATAATAGTAGACGGTGCGCACTTCGCCACGAGGCACGTCGCAGACCTCGAAGTCGTCCATACCAGGCTCCTTCACCTCGATGGCACTCGACCAGCGGCTGCAGCCGTAGAACGACTGGCTGGCAGGGTCGGCCACTGAGACGCCGTCGACGATGAGGGAATAGTAGTGGAATCCGGGTACCTGCGGCTTGGTGGTCACGGTCCAGGCTCCACCCTGCTGCTGCATGTCGTACTTCGTGCCGCCCAGGTCTATCTGCACGCTTCGGGCCTGTGGAGCGTTGACGCGGAACATCACGCTACCGTCGCTCAGCACGCGCGGATAGCCGTTGCGGTTGATATTGGTCACTGGGGAGTAAGACCCTTCTGGGAACTGCTCCCTGCGCATTTCCTGGGCCGCCGCGCTGGTGCCCAAGGCTGCCATTAGCATGAATGACAGGATGATTCTAACGGTGCTCATTGCTTTCTATTGATGGGAGGTAACTGGAGGTAACGGGAGGTAACGAGCCTTTGGCTCGTGTAGTTATCGGACATTACTCTTGCGGAAGAACATTCGTCAGTTAACTCCACAGGCTGAAAGCCTGTTAACTCCAGATAACTCCCGTTAACTCCACACATACATTTCTTTCTACTTCTTACTGAATGAACTTTGCCTTTGATGCATCGCGGGGCTTGGCATCGGGCTGCTCGTCGGGATAGCCGATGGCGAGGATGTAGTTCAGCTTGTAGCCCTCGGGAATGTCGAGACGATCGAGGAAGAACTTGGCGTCGGCATTCGTGTTCAGCCAGCGCACAGGACCACCGAGACAGCAGGTGCCGAGTCCTATCGACTGCGCTGCCAGCATCATGTTCTCGCCGAGAAGGCCTGCATCAAGCTCACCGCCGCCCTTGGCAGGCGTGCAGACGCAGATGAGGTTGGGCGCATTGCGGAACATGTTCTTGAAGTTCTTGTCGCGGCTCACTTGCTCGGCGTTGGCCTTCTTGTAGACCTCGTTCACGTCGGCTATGAGCTTCTGGTCTTCCACCACGCGTACAATCCAAGGCTGGGCGTTCATGCCGCTGGGGGCATTGATGCCTGCACGGACGACGACCTCGAGCTTCTCGTGCTCAACGGGCTTGTCGAGATACTTGCGGATGGAGCGGCGGGCCATGATGTTGCTCAGCACGGGGTTGACCTCCATCATGACGTCAGCCTCAACGTCGCTCATCTTGTCGCGCGGCTCGTAGCGTTTCAGGATTCTGCCGTCGCGCGAGATGAGGAACTTGGTGAAGTTCCACTTGATGTCGTTCCCCTTCTTCAGCCAGTTGTAGAGCGGGTGGGCATTGGCGCCGTTGACCTCAATCTTGTCGAACTGCGGGAACTTTACGTTGTAGTTGAGCGTGCAGAACTGGTGAATCTCCTGAATGGTGCCAGGAGCCTGCTGGCCGAACTGGTTGCAGGGGAAGTCGAGAATCTCGAGTCCCTCGCTGCGGTACTTCTCGTAGATGGCCTCCAGGTCCTTGTACTGAGGGGTGAAGCCGCATCGGGTGGCGGTGTTGACAATGAGCAGCACCTTACCCTTGTAGTCGGCGAGCGACACGTCCTTGCCGGCATCGTTCTTCACCTTGAAATCATACACACTCGACTGTGCCGACATCGTCAGCACGCCTGCTACGACCAACAGGCAGATGGTCATTAGTTTCTTCATATACGTCTGGTTTAATTCTAAAAACACTTAAAACTGTTTGCAAAAATAACGATAATTCACGAAATATCCCTATATTTGTACCCATAATTACAATTCTTTATGTTTTTATGACCGATATGAAGATGAAACAGACTTTCTGGGCTGTTCTTGTGATGCTGCTCTGCACGACTTTTGCACGCGCCCAGTACCAACAGGAGAACGACATTCCCTACACGACGTCGACCGACGCCTATGCCAAGGAGCGCTGCAAGCTCGACGTCTACTACCCTACCGACCTGAAGGATGCGCCCGTGGTGGTCTGGTTTCACGGCGGCGGCATCGAGGGCGGCAACAAGCACATCGACCCGCAGCTGAAGAACAGCGGACTCGTGGTGGTGGCGGCCAACTACCGCCTGCTGCCGAAGGCCAAGATTGACGACATACTCGACGACGCTGCGGCAGCTGTAGCCTGGACCTACAACAACATCGGGAAATACGGCGGCAGCAAGCGCAAGATATTCGTGGCAGGACACTCAGCCGGAGGCTATCTGCTCGACCTCATCGGGCTCGACAAGCGCTGGCTCGCCAAATACGGCGTCGATGCCGACTCGCTGGCAGCACTCGTGCCCTTCAGCGGACAGTGCATCACACATTATAATATACGCAAGCAGCAGGGCATACCGCCGCTGCAGGCCACCATCGACCAGTATGCCCCGCTCACCTACGTACGAGCCGACGCGCCGCCCATCGTCATCATTTCGGGCGACAGGGAGATGGAGCTGCTGGGCCGCTACGAGGAGCAGGCCTACTTCTGGCGCATGCTGAAGCTGGCGGGTCACAAGGACGTGACGCTCTACGAGATGCAGGGCTACGACCACGGGGACATGCCGCAGCCCGCCTACAAGATTCTGAAGGACCACATCAAGAGGATTGCAGGAAATAGGGAGACAAGGAGTTCTCTGCAAGCAGAGCGACCAAGGTCGAGCGCAAGGAGTTCAAGGAATTCAAGGAGTAAGGAGTAAGGAGTTATGAGAAAGATTTTGATACTAACGGTTCTGGCCAGCTGGATAACTGTTGGCATGAAGGCACAGAATGGACTGAAGAAGGTCTATAACGAGGACGTCAATCCCATAGAGCAGATTGACAAGGCCATTGTGAAAGCGAAGTCGCAGGGCAAGTTCGTCGTCTGTCAGGTCGGCGGCAACTGGTGCCCCTGGTGCCTGAGGTTTGCCGACTTCATCGCCAACGATACGGCCATCAGCAAGGTCATTGCCGATAACTTTGAGTATATCCACACGAACTATAATCCCCGTCAGTCGCAGGGAGCCGACAAGGTGGAACAGGGGAAGGCCCTGATGAAGCGCCTGAACAATGCCGGCCGCTTCGGCTTCCCCGTGTTTGTGATTCTCGACGGCGAGGGGAAGGTCATTCACATTCAGGATTCCAGTTTCCTGGAAGAGGGACAGGGCTACAACCAGGAGAAGGTGCTGCGCTTCTTCAAGAACTGGACGCCGCAAGCGGTTAAGAATTAAATATGGCAAAGGTACTTTTGATTAACGGAAGCCCTCGGGAGAACGGCAATACGTTTACGGCGCTGAGCGAAGTGGCAAAGACGCTGAACAGCGAGGGCATCGATACTGAGATTATCAGCATCGGCAAGAAAGCCTTGCAGGGCTGCATAGCCTGCGGCATGTGTGGACGAGAGGGTAAGTGTACGTTCCGCGACGACCTCTACTTCCGCGTAATGCGGGCCGTGAAGGATGGCATCGACGGACTGGTCATCGGCTCGCCCGTCTATTACGGCGGCCCCAACGGTTCGCTCTGCGCCCTGCTCGACCGCGTGTTCTACTCGCTTGGCAGCGACCTGTGCTTCAAGCCAGGAGCCAGCGTGGTGGTTTGTCGCAGGGGTGGTGCATCGGCAGCCTTCGACCGTCTGAACAAGTACTTCACGATTCTGAACATGCCCCTGGTCAGCTCGCAGTACTGGAACATGGTCTATGGACAGACTCCAGGACAGGCGGCACAGGACGAAGAAGGCATGCAGACCATGCGGACGCTGGGGCGCAACATGGCCTGGATGATTCGCAAGCTGAACGTCAGCAAGGACGGCCATCCCCAGTTGGAGAGTCCGCTGCGGACCAACTTCATCAGGTAAACACTTCTCTGATTGCGGCCGGCAGGCTACTTCAGCTTGCCGTAGACCTCATCGGTGACGGGTTCCAGCCATTCGTTGCTGGCGCCCTCTTGCACGTCCTTATGATACGTAAGATGCTGGAACCATGAGTCGTTGGCGGCTCCGTGCCAATGCTTCACCTCAGCAGGAACGGCGATAATGGTGCCAGGCGTCATCGGGACAGCCTCCTTGCCCCATTCCTGATACCAGCCCCGACCAGCTACGCAGACGAGCACTTGGACCTGCTTGTGGTGAATGTGCCAGTTGTTGCGGCAGCGGGGCTCGAAGGTGACGTTGGCCATACCGCCCTCCATCTGGGCCAGATAGCTGTTCCCTGTGAAATACTTGGCGTAGGCGGTATTGGGCGCTCCCTTCGGCCAGACGGAGAAGTCAACCGTCTGAACGGGGCTATAGCCGTCGCCAAAGACAGCAGCCAGCGCTCCGCGAAGCCGCTCAGCCTCAGCTGCGCCAATCTTCGTTTCAAGCAGAGCCGGCATTGCCTTGAGGGTCTCGTCGCTGACGCCCATGTTCCTTGCCCCCGATACGTGGGCCTGCAGTTGAGGTTCACAGCCAGGCAGGGCAGCAATGGCCGATACCGTCACCACCTCGCGGTCGGCAAACGTCAGGTTGTTGCGCGCAAAGATGTCGCCAAAGAGGTGAGCCTTCAGATAGTAGTCGGTCTGAGGGGCGAAGGTGTAGGTGAACGGCTGGCCGCCGCAGAGCTTTGTCTGCACCTCGGTTCCCTGCTTCAGCGCATCGTAGTCCTTAGGCAGCTGGTCGGCCTCGCGACCTTCGTCAACGCGCAGTCCTTTGTCCGTGCGCTCCTTGATGACCTGCTGCAATGCGCCGAGTGCATTCAGCGAACGCGGGAATCCCGTGTAGGCATAGAGTTGCGACATCGCCTCCTTGGCCTCGCTCACGGTCAGTCCCTGTTCAAGTCCTTCGTTCAGGGCTGCTTTCAGTCCCCCGATGTTTCCCTTGGCCTCGTTGGCAGCTATTGCCACAAGTGCCTGTTGCTTTGTTGTCAGAACCATATTCTGTCCTTTTGTTTGCGGCGCCACCACGAAGAGTGCCGCCAGTATCATTCCTTTTATCTTCTTCATAACGGCTGCAAAGTTACGAACATTATTTAATATAGGCGTTACACAAATTGGCTGATTATTTACCAATTTCGCCGAAAGTGCTTAAAAAGTATAAAATAACTACCATTTTCAGACTATTTTACCTCGTTTTTTCGTATCTTTGCCCCAAGAATGAAGAAGATTCTGAGAGTGAACAGTCCCAACGACTATGCAAGGTTTGTGGATGCGCCCGTGCTGCACCCACTTATAAGCATCGTCCATTACGATGAGCTGGCTCCCTTCCGTCACAGTCTGAACAACTACGGCGTCTACGGGCTGTTCATTCAGCGCCAGTTTCCCAAGACGCTCTCCTACGGCATGAAGACGCTGCAGGTAAGCGACGCCTCGATCATTGCTGTGGAGCCAGGACAGATTGGCGGACTCGAGGACAACGGCGAGCGCATATCGCTGAGCGGATGGGTGCTGATGTGGTCGCCCGAACTGCTGCACGGCTCAGAACTGGAACGCCAGATTGACCGCTACCAGTTCTTCTCGTACTTCTTCGACGGCTCGCTGCAAATGGAGCCTGACGAATGGCTCAACATCACCCAACTGCTCGTCCAGATGCGGCAGGAACTGACTGAGCGTGAGGACTCGCCATCGTTGAGAACTATTCTGTTAGGCTACCTGCGACTGATACTGGAATACTGCAACCGCATCTACCTGAGGCAGCTCTCGGAAGAGGAGAAGGACAGCAGCGACCTGCTGAAGCGCTTTCACAACCTGCTGCAGACGTATTTTCGTGAGAACCGTCAACTGTATCACGGACTGCCCACCGTTGCCTACTGCGCCTCAGAACTGGCCTATTCGCCCCGATACTTCGGCGACATCGTCCACAAGGCTACGGGCGGTACGGCCATCGGCTACATTCACAACTACGTCGTCAATCAGGCCAAGAGCCTGCTGATGAACGGTCACAACATCAGCGAGACCTCGCGCCTGCTCGGATTTGATTTTCCCCACCACTTCACCCGACTCTTCAAGCGGATAACCGGCCTCACGCCCAGCGAGTTTCTGGGGAAATAAATCATAAAGTATCATAATATTTGGAGGGGTTGTTGCGATAGTAGCGCGACATTTGTTATCTTTGCATAAAAATTTACGTGTTATGAAGAAGATTTTTGCTTGTCTGATGGCTACACTGGGTCTGACAACAGCCTGTGGCCAATCGAATTTTAAAGATGCCGACGTGAAGGATTTCGCCGAACTGACCAAGGAGCCCGACGTCGTGCTGCTCGACGTCCGCACGGCAGCGGAGTTTGCCGAGGGGCACATCGAAGGAGCCCTCAACATCGACCAGAGTCAGAGCGACTTCGTCGGCCAAGTGCAAACAGCCGTTCCCGCCGGCAAGAAGATAGCCGTCTACTGCCGCAGCGGGCGGCGCTCGGCCAATGCTGCCGGGCGGCTCGCTGACAAGGGCTACGAGTGCGTCAACCTGAAGGGAGGCATCGTGGCCTGGAAGGAGGCCGGACAGCCCGTGACGACCGCCAACTATGAGATTGACGTCTTCAAGACGCGCAGCGGCAAGACGGTCAGGATGCACGCCCTCGTCCACGCCAGTATCCGCATAGAGTATGACGGCAAGGAGATAGAAATCGACCCCGTGACGAAGCTGGGCAACAAGGTGATTGACTACACGCAAATGCCGAAGGCCGACTACCTGCTGGTGACCCACGAGCACGGCGACCACTACAACCCTGAAGCCATCAAGACGCTGACTGGCGCGACGACGCGGCTGATTACCAACAAGCGCTGTGCCGACATGTACGGCAGCGGTGAGGTGATGGCCAACGGCGACAAGCTGCAGATAGCTGCCGACATCACGGTAGAGGCCGTGCCTGCCTACAACACGACCGAGGGGCGGCAGCAGTTCCACCCAAAGGGCCGCGACAACGGCTATATCCTGACGCTCGACGGGCTGCGCATCTACATTGCCGGCGACACAGAGGACATTCCCGAGATGGCCGCAGTGGGCAACATCGACATTGCCTTCATGCCCTGCAACCAGCCCTACACGATGACCACCGAGCAGCTGGTACGAGCCGCCAGGACGGTCAAGCCCAAGGTGCTGTTCCCCTATCACTACGGCCAGACTGACGTGAGCGGCGTGCCGCAGACGCTGCAGGCCGACGGCATCGACGTCAGGATAAGACACTACGAATAGAACGGTGCGCGTGCACAAAATCTGCCCATTTGCTTGCACGTTTGGAATTTATTGCGTAACTTTGCAACCGCGAAACAACAAATCGTTATGGCAAAGAAAGAAAATATCAGAATAAAAGATATTGCGCTGCGTGCAGGCGTGAGCGTCGGCACCGTCGACCGCGTGCTGCACAACCGTCCCAACGTGTCGAAGAAGTCGCTCGACAAGGTGAACAAGGCGCTCGAGGAGATGGACTATCAGCCCAACATGTATGCCTCGGCGCTGGCCTACAACAAGACCTACACGTTCTACTGCCTGCTGCCCAAGCACGAGTCGGAGGCCTACTGGGAGGAAATCGAGGAGGGCTGCCTGGCTGCCTGCGAGCACCGGCGCGACTTCGGCATCTCGGTGGAGTTCAGCTACTACAACCGCTTCGGCCTGAAGACGTTTGAGAAGGCGACGGCCGACTGCCTGAAGCAGCAGCCCGACGGCATCATCGTGGTGCCAGCCTCGCTCGAGCTGACGCGCAAGTTCACCGACCGGCTCCACGAGCAGCAGACACCGTTCATACTGCTCGACTCCTACATGCCCGACCTGCGGCCGCTGTCGTTCTACGGTCAGGACTCGTTCCAGAGCGGCTACTTCGCCGCCCGCATGCTGATGCTCATAGCCTGGAAGGAGAAAGAGATCATGCTGATGAAGCAAATGCGCGACGGCAACGTGGCATCGAAGCAGCAGGAGAACCGCGAGACGGGCTTCCGCCACTACATGCGCGACCACTTCCCCGACATCAAGATAACCGAGGTGAACCTGCCGCTCGACGAGGCGCCCGAGAACTACGACAAGATTCTGGACGACTTCTTCCGCGAGCATCCCCAGGTACACCATTGCATCACGTTCAACTCGAAGGCCCACCTCGTGGGCGAATACCTGCTGCATGCCAACCGCCGCGACATTCAGATCATGGGCTACGACATGGTGCCCAAGAACGAGGTTTGCGTGCGCGAAGGCAGCATCTCATTCCTCATTGCCCAGCACGCCTACCGTCAGGGCTACTCGTGCATCGACTCGCTCTTTGAGGCCATCGTGCTGAAGAAGAAGGTGAACCCCGTGAACTACATGCCCATCGAAATCCTGACGAAGGAGAACGTCGACTTCTACCGAAGAACATTCAAAGGATGAGCCGACGGGCTCTATTTACGATTTAGCGATTTTCGATTTACGATTGGTTACTCAGTCGCAAAGAGACAAATCGGAAATCGAAAAACACATAAATCGAAAATCGAAAATCAAGAAAATCGAAAATAATAAAGGCAAACTATGGAACTTAAAACTTATCTGAAAATCAATCCGGCTGACTCGGTGGTGGTCTGCCTGCAGCCGAAGAAGAAGGGTGACATCATTGAGGCCGGTGACGAGCGCGCCGTGCTCAATCAGGACGTGCCCGCAGGCCACAAAGTGCTGCTGCGCGACGTCAAGGCGGGCGACGACATCATCAAGTACGGCTACCCCATAGGCCACGCTCGGCGCGACCTGAAGGCTGGCGACTGGGTGAACGAGGACAACCTGCAGACCAACCTCAGCGGCACGCTGGAGTACACATACCAGCCTGTAGGCAAGGAGCTTAGCATCCCCGTCGAAAACCGTTGCTTTAAGGGCTACCGCCGCAAGAACGGCGACGTAGGCGTGCGCAACGAGATATGGATTGTGCCCACCGTGGGCTGCGTCAACGGCATTGCCGAGCGGCTGGCCCGCCTGCTGCGCCAGGAGACGGGCTGCGAGGGCATCGACAGCGTCTACGCCTGGCACCACAACTACGGCTGCTCACAGCTGTCGGAGGACCACGAGAACACGCGGAAGGTGCTGCGCGACATTTGCCTGCACCCCAATGCCGGCGCCGTGCTGGTGCTGAGCTTGGGCTGCGAGAACAACCAGCCTGAGGACTTCATGAAGATGCTGGGCGACTACGACCGCGACCGCATCCGGCTGCTCGTCACCCAGCGCGTTGAGGGCGACGAGGTGGAGGCCGGCATGCAAGTGCTGCGCGAGCTCTACGACATAGCCCGCCAGGACCGCCGCGAGGAGGTGCCCGTGTCGGAGCTGCGCGTCGGGCTGAAGTGCGGCGGCTCTGACGGCTTCAGCGGCATCACGGCCAACCCGCTGGTGGGCGAGTTCAGCGACTGGCTCGTGGCCCAGGGCGGCACGAGCGTGCTGACCGAGGTGCCCGAGATGTTCGGCGCCGAGACCATCCTGATGAACCGCTGCCGCACGCCCGAGTTGTTCGAGCAGACGGTGTCGATGGTCAACAACTTCAAGAACTACTTCCTCTCGCACGGCGAGCCCGTAGGCGAGAACCCCAGCCCGGGCAACAAGGCGGGCGGCATCTCCACCCTCGAGGACAAGGCGCTGGGCTGCACGCAGAAGTGCGGCAAGGCCCCCGTGAGCGGCGTCATGGAGTATGGCGACCGGCTGACGGCAAAGGGTCTGAACCTGCTGTCGGCTCCCGGCAACGACCTTGTGGCCTCTACGGCGCTGGCCTCGTGCGGCTGCCACATCGTGCTCTTCACGACGGGTCGCGGCACGCCCTTCGGCACCTTCGTCCCGACCATGAAGATAGCCACCAACCCCACGCTGGCCAAGAACAAGCCGCGCTGGGTCGACTTCTCGGCCGGCCAGCTCGTCGAGGGCCGCACCATGCAGGAGCTGCTGCCCGAGTTCATCGACAAGGTGCTCAGCGTGGCCAGCGGCGAGAAAGCCCGCAACGAGGAGAACGACTACCGCGAAATCAGCATCTTCAAGAACGGCGTTACGCTGTAAATCGAAAATCGAAAATCGTAAATCGAAAATCGTCAATGAGACATGGCTTGACCGCGCTGTCACCGCTCATGGTGTTTATAGGCCTCTACCTGGTCACCAGCATCGTTGCAGGCGACTTCTACAAGGTGCCCATCACCGTAGCGTTCATGGCAGCTTCGGTCTATGCCGTCATTGTCAGCGGAGGCCGCCCGCTCAGGCATCGCATCGACACCTTCTCGAAGGGAGCCTCCACGCCCCAGATGATGCTCATGATCTGGATTTTCGTGCTCGCCGGAGCCTTTGCCAACTCGGCCAAGGCCATGGGAGCCATCGACGCGACGGTCGACCTGACGCTCGCCCTGCTGCCGCCCCAAATGCTCATGGCAGGGCTCTTCCTGGCCGCCTGCTTCATATCGCTCAGCATAGGCACGTCGGTGGGCACCATCGTCGCCCTGACGCCCATAGCGGCAGGCGTGGCCGACCAGACGGGAGCCTCGGTCCCCATGCTCACGGCCGTCGTCGTCGGCGGCTCGTTCTTCGGCGACAACCTCTCGTTCATCAGCGACACCACCATTGCCGCCACGCAGACGCAGGGCTGCAAGCTGTCCGACAAGTTCCGCGTCAACTTCTTCATCGTCATGCCCGCCGCCCTTGCCATTCTCGTGGTCTACGTCATCATGGGCATGGAGATGGAGTCGGCGCCCGCCGTCAGCGACATACGGCTGCTGAAGGTGCTGCCCTACCTCGTCGTGCTCGTCTGCGCCGTCTTCGGCATGAACGTCATGGCCGTGCTCACCCTGGGGCTCGTCCTGGCCGGCATCATCGGCATCGCCGACGGCAGCTACGACCTCTACGGCTGGTTCGGCGCCATGGGCGACGGCATACTCGGCATGGGTGAGCTCATCATCATCACGATGATGGCGGGCGGACTGCTCGAGATAATCCGCCAGCAGGGCGGCATCGACTTCATCATCAGCCGGCTCACACGCCGCGTCAGCAGCAAGCGGGGCGCCGAACTCTCGATTGCCGCACTGGTGTCGATGGTCAACGTCTGCACGGCCAACAACACGGTGGCCATACTGACCGTAGGCGGCATTGCCAAGCACATAGGCGACAAGTTCGGGCTCGACAACCGCAAGTGCGCCTCGCTGCTCGACACGTTCTCGTGCTTCGCCCAGGGCCTCATCCCCTACGGCGCACAAATGCTCATGGCTGCCGGACTGGCCGAGCTCAACCCCATCGCCATACTGCCCTACCTCTACTATCCGTTCGCCCTCGGCGCCGTCGCCCTGCTGGCCATCGTCCTACGTTATCCACGCCGATACTCATGAACATCATCGAACGCAACTTCTACCGCCTGCTCAGGGCCGGAGCATTCGGCACCGACGAGCAGATTGAGCCACTCTCAGCCTGGAAGTGGAACCGGCTCTACCAGATGTCGGAGATGCACGACGTGGCGCCCCTGCTCTATCAGGGCATCGAGCGCTGCCGCGACCAGTTCTTCCTGCAGATTCCCGACGAGCTGATGCAGCAGTGGAGCCAGGCCAGCTGTCACGGCACCGACGACCAGAACGAGATGCTGGCTCCCGACCACCTGACCAACCCGCTGCTCGACCACAAGCTGCAGGACATTCTCGACCAGGAAGACTCGAACACCGAGACGCGCACAGCCCTGCTCCACCTCTTAGGCACCAGCCGCTTCATCATGAACGCCGGCATACCCGTGAAGCGCATCGCCGAACTGGGCATCTTCATACGCGAGTCGGCCAACCGCATTGACTACGACAAACTGCACACCTGGATTGAGAGCCTCCGGCTGGCGAGCATGGCCCAGCTGACGGCCGTCATGATGGTTAAGCTGCTCGGCTTCGAGCCCGACGAACTGCCCTTCATGCAGCAGACCACCGACGAGCAGATGGAGCGCCAAATACGCGACATGTTCCGACAGAAGAACTCGCACGCCGAGGAGTGGTACTTCTCGCAGGGCAAGGACATCTTCGTCCACACCTCAAACTCGTCGGCCATGATGTGGAGTGTGCGCCGCTCGGCCAAGTTCTTCAGCTACTACCCCGCCGAAACGCTCACCAACTTCGTCACATCGTTCGCCCACTCCCTGTCGCACATCGAGGAATAGCCTTTTTTGCCCTTGGTAACCCCATTTTCGGCCATGAGATTAGCCATTTGGCCACAAAGTACCTTCCAAATGAGTCGGAATGCTGTTTTTTTTCGACGCTAATTTGTGCGCCAAGTAAGGGGAAAAGTGTCGGAAAAAGCGTCTTAAGCGTGTTTTTTGAGGCCTTTTAGAGGAGAAATTTGCCTGATTTTTGCCTTTTTTGGGGTATAGGCATCTTGACGCTGTCGGCTTGCCGACGTCGTATATCATTGTATTTCAGCTTTTTAGATGAAATTCTGAGTGTCGTTTGTTACAGTTACAGTTGTTACAGTTGTTTTTCTGAGGGTATCCATTCCCTTTATTATATATATAACTATCTATATATTAATTAGTTATAAAGATTATAAAGGAGGATGTACCCCCTCGTTTTTTAATTGTAACAACTGTAACTGTAACGCTCGGCTTGCGTTTGGTCGCAATAAACTCCTCGCCTGCTCCGATCAAAAGGGGTAGTTTACCCGGAGCAAACGAGGAGTTCATTGAGTTACATAATCAGACCTACTGTTAGGGCTCCTGTGCTGTTGCAGGGAAAGGTCTTATTGTTAAGGGCGGGTTCCTTCTTGTGAATCGGGATAAAGCCCATGTCCCAGTTCATACCCATAAACACTCGCTTGTACTCGAACAGTACTTGAACATTCAGTCCGGCATCGAACCGCCTCATTGGGCTCTCCCCGCTAAAGCTGCCATTGGTGGTGTGACGGCGAGTAGTCTTCACTTCTGTATCACCACCGATGCCATAGGCAAAGTAGGGGCCTGCAGCCACCTTTACCTGCCAATTGTCACTAATAGCAGCGCGGTATGTCACATCCAGTGGCATTTCCAAGTAGACGAGGTGGATGTTAGTCTCTATATTGTCGTTCTTCGAAGCTGGTGCATTGGCACCTTTCGATACCAACATCAACGAGGGCTGAACCCCAAACTGATTTTTAACGGGAATTTCAACTCCTACCCCTGCATGGTAGGCAAGTCGCGCTTCTGTACCCTCGGCATTCTGTAGCCAGAACTCGCTTCCACCAATTCCTGCCTGAATGAACGGGCGCACCTGAGCCGTAGCGGTCGTCGTAACCGCTGCAGCTACTGCAATTAATAGAATTCGTTTCATAATACTACTTTTTTTACGGTTTTGTATTCAATATGTGAATATTCATCATAGTTTAATAAGTTCATTATTGCTTTTTTCTTGAAAAGAAAACGTGAGCACGTACTTCGCTTACGTTATCTGAGGTATCTGCAAACACCTAATGCACTTAACGAGTAATGCTCACGCCCTCGGGCGTGAATCATCTACTTTATCTTGTGCATTCTTAAAATTTTGCAGATTTTCGAGAACAAGATTCAGCGGACGCTTCAACGTATATGTTTATTTGTTCATTCTATCTCAGCCCATAGGCATTCTGGTTTTTAGGGTTCAACATTATTTCTCGTATTACGACTGAATCCTTTCTTTATGGATTCCTCATATTTAAGGCAAAACTCTTTCAATTCTTCTTCATCACTGGAAAGTGATGCAACGTATCGTGCTTCTTCATACATATCCAACCATGAACATAGAGTATCCAAGCTTGTCTCGGAAACAATTTGACGGATGAATTCCATCTTCTTCAGAGATAGAGCGGTTTGATAGTCTTTCTTTTCCATGTTTATTGATATGTTTCCGTCTGCAAATATACGGAGTTTTTCCGTAAGTTCCAAATATTACAGAGAAAAAGTTAGGAGAAAGCAGAAATGCAACTTTCAGGCTACGCTACGACACCAACTGCCCGACCTGATAAACAAGGGCGGAGACGAGCCAGGCGACGCAGGTAGTGTAGACGGCGGCGATGACGGCCCAGCGCCACGTGCCAGTCTCGTTCTTGATGGCTACGATGGTGGCGATGCAGGGGAAGTAGAGCAGCACGAAGAGCAGATAGGCGTAGGCTGCCAGGGGCGTGATGGCGTCGAGACCGCCTAAGACGCCGATGGTCGAGGCCACAATCTCCTTGGCGCCGACGCCGGCTATCAGCGAGACGTCGAGCTGCCAGTTGAAGCCCTGCAGCGAGAACAGCGGCTCGATGGCCTGCCCCATGCGCCCTATGAAGCTCTCGGCCAGCGACGGCGCCGTTCCCGTCGGACCGAAGTAGCCCAGCGCCCAGACGAGGATGCTGGCCACAAGTATGATGCCACCCATCTTCTTCAGGTACTCCTTTCCTTTCTCCCACGTGTGGCGCCCGATGGCCTTGGCGGTCGGCCAGCGGTAGGGCGGCAGCTCCATCACGAACGGCGTGTCCTCGCCCCGGAGCACGAAGCGCGACAGTATGTTGCTCACGATGACCGACATCAGTATGCCCACGGCGTAGAGCGAAATCATGACCATCGACTGATAGCGCCCGGCAAAGAAGATGCCCGTTATCATAATGTAGATGGGCAGGCGCGCCGAGCACGACATGAAGGGCAGCACGAGCATGGTGATAAGCCGCGAGCGGCGGCTCTCGACGGTACGCGTGGCCATGACGGCAGGCACGTTGCAGCCGAAGCCCATGACCAGCGGTATGAACGACTTGCCGTGCAGCCCCATCTTGTGCATCAGGCGGTCCATGATGAAGGCGGCTCGCGCCATGTAGCCCGAGTCCTCCATCAGCGAGATGAAGAAGTAGAGTATCAGGATCTGAGGCAGGAAGACGATGACGGAGCCCACGCCGCCGATGACACCGTCGACCAGCATCGAGCGCAGCGGCCCGTCGGCCATCGTCGAGCCAATCCACTTGCCCAGCCACTCTACGCCCGCATCAATCCAGTCCATCGGATACTGGCCCAGGGCGAAGGTGGTCTGGAACATGACGAACAGGATGAGGAAGAAGATGGGGAAGCCCACGAACTTGTTCGACAGCACGCGGTCTATCATGTGCGTCGTGCGGTAGATGTTCTCCTTGGTGCCCGTCTGGTAGCCAGCCTCGCGCAGGGCGCCGTTGATGAAGCCGTACTTGGCGTCCATGATGGCGGTCTCGGAGTCGCTGGCCGTCTCTTCGAGCACGCGGGCGGCAGCATGGTTGCGCACGGCCAGCAGCTGTTTGCGGTCATGGGCCCGGTGCTCGTCGGCCAGGTGCTGCCCCACGTACTGGGTGATGTTGGGGTCGTTCTCAAGCAGCTTGATGGCCAGGTAGCGCGTCGAGTAGCGCTGGCGGATGTGCTCGTCGGCCTTCAGGAACTTCTGTATCTCGCGGATACCGTCCTCAATCTCGTGGCCGTAGTTGATATGGATGTGGCGCGAGGCGCCCTGCGTGTTCTCATACACCTGGATGACGGCCTTGAACAGCTCCTTGACACCCATGCCCGTCTTGAACGACGTGGGCACCATCGGCATGCCGAAGAGCGTGGAGAGCGTCTTCAGGTCGACCGTATCGCCGCGCCGCTCAAACTCGTCGTACATATTCAGGGCACAGACCATGCGGATGTTCATGTCGACGAGCTGAGTGGTCAGATAGAGGTTGCGCTCCAGGTTCGAGGCGTCGATGACGTTGATGACCACATCGGGCATTTGCTCGGCCAAGTGCTTGCGCACGTAGAGTTCCTCGGGCGAGTAGCACGTCAGCGAATACGTGCCGGGCAGGTCGGTCAGCGAGAAGTCGTAGCCGTAGAAATGGGCCTCGGCCTCGGTGGCGTCGACGGTCACGCCGCTGTAGTTGCCCACGCGGGCGTGTGCCCCTGAGGCATAGTTGAAGAGCGACGTCTTGCCGCAGTTGGGGTTGCCCACGAGGGCCACGTTCAGGTGGCGGCGCTCCTTCAGCGCACGACTCCGTAGGTAGCGCTCGGTAATGACCTCAGAGTCGGTGGTCTCGCTGTCCTGCGGCTTCTGCTTGCCGGCCTCAGCCTTCGACACCACCTCAATCATGTCGGCCTCCTGGTGCCTGAGCGACACTTCGTAGCCCATAACCTTGTACTTCACGGGGTCCTGCAGCGGAGCGTTGAGCAGCACCTCCACCGTCTTTCCCTTGATGAAGCCCATCTCCACGATGCGCTTGCGGAAACCACCGTGGCCCGTCACCTTGACGATGACGCCACGCTCGCCTGTCTTCAGTTCTGATAGTTTCATGGGTGCAAAGGTATGAATAATTTTTTGCAACTCGGTTGCATCGAGTGTCGCGACACGCAAAATACCTAAAAATGATGACCCGTTTTACTGCGTCAGCAGCTTCACGGTGACGGGTTTCATGCCGTCGGCTGTGGCCGTCAGCGTCACCTTGCCCGCCGTGCGGCCAGCCCTCAGGATGACGCTGCACGAGCCGTTGTAGAGACGGCGCTTCGTGCCCACCATCATCTCGTCGGAGTTGATGTCGCCGTTGACCACGCCCACGATGCGGGCATCGCCGCTGACGCTGAACGTCACCTCGCGGTCGGTCGTCTGCACGCGGCGCCCCTTCTTGTCGAGGGCCACCACGCGAATGTGCTGCAGGTCCTGCCCGTCGGCAACCCACCGCGTATTGTCGGCGTCAGCCGACAGACGGACGGCCTCGCCCGTGGTCTCAATCTTATGGCGGGCCACCACCTTATTATTATTGTAAGCCACAGCCTCCAGCGTGCCGGGGGCGTAGCTGATGTCGTTCCAGCGTATCTGGTTGCGCTGCTTGGCGTTCTTCACGTCGTTCTGCTTCCGGCCCAGGCTCTTGCCGTTCAGCAGCAGCTCCACCTCGTCGGCGTTGGTATAAGTAATGAGCGACAGCTTCTGTCCCTCAACGCGGTTCCAATGGTCGCTCATACCGTCGTTGCCCGTCTGCACGCCGTTCCACATCTGGTCGCCCTTGCGGTCAATCACGCCGATGTGAACCACCGGCTCGTCGGCCTTGAAGAACGACTTCATGTAGTAGGCCTTCGGCTTCGGCTCGAGCGCAATGTCGAAGACGCCCTGCGCCCAGCCCTTGGCGGGCCAGCCCTGCGACTCGCCTAAGTAGTCGATGGCGCCCCAGTAGGCCAGTCCGATGACGCGGTCCAGGTCCATCTCGAAGTAGTTCTGCCCCATGGCGGCTACCGAGGCCTCGCTCTGGTAGAACGTCATCCAGGGGAACCGGCGGCCGTCGCCGGGGAAGTACATATAGCGGTAGTTGTAAGCCTGTACGTCGGTAATCATGGCCAGGTCGCAAGGTAGCGAGTCGGTCTCCCAGTTGCGGTAGCGGGGGTGCATGGCCACCGTCACCAGTCGCGTCGAGTCGTAGCGCTGCAGCAGCGTCTTCTGCAGCCGGAACATCGTCACGCCGAAGTCGTTATACGGCTGATTGGGGTCTTGCTGCAGTTCGTTGCCGAGGCTCCACAGCACGACGGAGGGTGAGTTGCGGTCGCGCTTCACCCACTCGGGCACATCCTTCTGCCACAGTTCTTCGAAGCTCACGCGGCCGCCCGTGTGCTGGCGCGTCCACTTGTCGTAGAGCTCGTCGACGACCAGTATGCCGTACTTGTCGCACAGCTCGATAAACTCGCGGCTGTAGGGGTTGTGGCTGGTGCGTATGTGGTTCATGCCAAACTGCTTCATCAGCTGGATGCGCTTCTCGATGGCACGCGGATAGGCGGCAGCGCCGAGGGCGCCGAGCGAGTGGTGGTTGGCGTAGCCCTTCAGCAGCACCTTCCGCCCGTTCAGCTTGAAGCCGTACTCGGGGCCGAACTCTATGGTGCGGATGCCGAACGACGAGCTGACCTCGTCAATCACCGTGCCGTCCTCCTTCAGCAGCGTCACCACAGCCCGGTAGAGGTTGGGGTGTTCGCAGTCCCACAGCTGGGCGTTCTGGATTTCCACCTCGGGCAGTCGGGCTTCCATCGTGCGCGAGGCGGTCTTGCGGCTCTGCTTCGATGCTCCCTCGTAGACCAGCCGTCCGTCGGGGGCGTATATCTTCGTGCCGACAGTCACCTCCTTCTGCCGCCCACGATTGGTGAACTCCGCAGAAATGGTGACAAAGCGATTGTCGCGCGTCGTGATGTAGAGCGGATGGCGCTCGAAGTACAGCTCGCGGTTGGTGGCCACCAGACGGACGGGGCGTATCAGTCCGCCGCCCGTGTACCAGCGCGAGTTGCCCGGATCGCGGGTATCGGCCCTCACGGCAACGACGTTCTCCTGGCCCGTCTTCAGCTTGCCCGTCACGTCAATCTCGAAACCCACGTAGCCGTAGTCCGTGCCGCCGATGCGCTCACCGTTCAGGTAGACGTCGCCGACGTACATCAGGCCGTCGAACTCAAGCAGCAGACGGCGGTCCCTCAGCGAGTCGGCAGGCGTCAGATGCAACCGGTACCAGCCGCAGCCCATCTCCTTGAAGCCGCGACTCGACAGTCGGCTCTTGATGTTAGCCGCCACGTCGGTATTGTCGGCCTTCTCGTCGGCGGCAGGAGCCACCCACGGCTGTTCAATCTGGAAGTCGTGGGGCAGGTCTACCGTGCGCCAGTCGGCATCGTTGGCAGCCGTTGCGGCAGCACCGTTGACGTCGCCCTCGTGGAATCGCCAGCCGAAGTTCAAATCCTCGACCACCCGCTGCTGGGCAGTCATCGTCGTCGTTGTTGCCGTCATGCAGGCAACCATCAGTAGTAGTCTTTGTAGTTTTTTCATTATCTTATTACTTTTCACTCCTCACTTCTCACTTTTCACTCCTTCACTTCTTCACTTCCACGTTGCTCCCTCCCTCATCACAAACTCAATGTGTGACTTCTTAGGCAACTGCGGCTTCTGCCACTCGCCGCCGAGAATCTGGATGGTCGTAACAGCCTTCGACCGCGCCTGCGCAGCAGCCACAGCCTCGTCAAGAGTCATATAGTCGCCGCGCCCCTGACGGTCCACCGTGATGTCAGCATCGCAGCGGTAGCGCTTCAGCACCGGGATCTCCTCGCAGAGCGCATCGGCCAGCAGACGGGCCACGACGTGGGCGCCGTAGACGTTGTAGTGCGTGTTGTCCTGCTTGCCCTTCGGCTCCGTCGGCTCCGTGTCGGGCAGATACCACATGTGGAGCCGCTTCGAGGCCTCTGTGCCGAGTCCCTGCTCCAGGTCGTGGGTTATCTTGTTCGCGTCCACGAAGTGCACGTTCATGCGCTCGGCCACGTCGCGCGGAGCCACGCGGTAGAGTCCGTGGGTGTCGATGAGCGAGTCGCCCTCCACCATCCTCACGCCGTCCTTGAAGGTCTGCGTGCGCAGCTTCTCGTCGTCGTCGTTCTCGGGCGCGTTCACGAAGAAGTTTCGCCTCACCACACAGTTCATCAGCACCGGTATGCCGCCCTTCTCGCGCGTCTCGCGCACGTAGCGGGCCAGCATGTAGTCAAACGTCGAGCCGGGGTCGGTATGGCGGTCCTTCGGGGCCTTCTCGTCGTTGTGCCCGAACTGGATAATCACGTAGTCGCCGGGCTTCATCTTCTCGAGCACCTTCGCCCAGCGCCCCTCGTTGAAGAACGAGAGCGACGAGCGCCCGTTCACGGCGTGGTTGTCAACGCGGATGTTGTCGTCGAAGTAGCATTGCAGCGCCATCCCCCACCCTCGCTCCAGCTTGCCTTTCGACAAGTCTTTCTGGGCAGCCGTCGAGTCGCCGATGATGAAGATCGTTGTCTTTTTCTCATTTGTTGCAGCCGTCAGCATGATGACCAGGGCCGCCACGATAGTCAGTAGTTTGATACGTCTGTGTAGCATAGTAGTCGTTTATTTTCTGCAAAGGTACAAAAAAATGGCAAATTACAAAGCGTTCCCCTCTTTTTTCTTCTTATTTCGGTGCGAAAAAGCCTTTCCGACGCTGCTCAGAGGGGGCCGTCACTCCTCAGCCGCTTTCAGATAGTCGCCGCTCTCCTCCTCCATTGGCGGGTAGTTCTTCCGGCTATGTTCAGCGTGGTCCTGCAGCCAGATGTGGTTCAGCGTGAAAGCCAGCGACGCCAGCGTCGCCTCACGCTTGGCAGGCTTCAGCTCACACTCCCAGACCGTGATGCAATGCCAGCCCATGGCCGCCAGCCGCTTCTGCTCCTCCCTGTCGCGCTCCTTGTTCCTGCGAATCTTCGCCACCCAGAAGTCCCTGTTCGTCTTCGGAATTTTGCAGCACGCCGAATTCTCAATCGTAGATTGTAAATCGCTAAATCGCAAATCAACATGGTGTCCGTGCCAGAAGCATCCGTTCACGAAGATGCACGTCCTGTATTTCCTCAGCACCAAGTCAGGATGTCCGGGCAGCCGCTTGTGGTTCAGCCTATACCTGAACCCCCTGCTCCACAGCCCGCGCCTCACAATCATCTCCGGCTTCGTATCCTTCGACCTGATGGCCGCCATATTCTTATGCCGCTGCTCTGTCGTTAGCTTATCCATGCTCATAACGTTCTTTCACGAGTGTGCAAAAATAAACAAAATTCTCCGAACCACCAAGCGGTTCGGAGAAAATGTGTGTTTAATTCAGGCTGGCGGCGACGAGGCGCTAACAGCCGACGGCGGCGATGAGCTCGTCGGGCGTCAGGAGCTGCTGCTCGCCGGTCTCCATGTTCTTGAGCGTGAGCTTGCCCTGGCTGATCTCGTTCTCGCCGGCGAGGGCGACGAAGGGTATCTGCTTGGCGTTGGCATAGGCCATCTGCTTCTTCATCTTCGCGGCATCGGGGAAGACCTCGGTGCGGATGCCGGCCTGACGGGCTCGGGCAGCGACGGGCAGACAGTAGGCGGACTCCTGCTGGCCGAAGTTGATGAAGAGCAGGCGGGTGCCGTTGGTGGCGTCCTTGGGGTAGGCGTCGAGCTGGTTGAGCACGTCGTAGATGCGGTCGACGCCGAAGGAGATGCCGACGCCGGAGATGCCGGGCATGCCGAAGATGCCGGTGAGGTTGTCGTAGCGGCCGCCGCCGGTGATGGAGCCTATCTCGACGTCGAGGGCCTTGACCTCGAAGATGGCGCCGGTGTAGTAGTTCAGGCCGCGGGCGAGGGTGAGGTCGAGCTGCAGTTCGTTCTTCAGGGCTGTTTCGTTTGCTGCAACACTGTTGCAGCATAGCTGACCGAGGATGGTGCGGAGCTCGTCGACGCCCTTGAGGCCGGTCTCGCTGGTGCTGAGCACTTCGGCGATGGTCTTGAGTTTCTCGTCGTTGGTGCCTTGGAGCTGGATGATGGGCTGGAGCTTCTGGATCTGCTCCTCGGTGAGTCCGTCGTCGCGCAGTTCCTGGTTGACGTTGTCGATGCCTATCTTGTCGAGCTTGTCGATGGCGACGGTGATGTCGACTATCTTGTCGGCGGCGCCGATGACCTCGGCAATGCCGCTGAGGATCTTGCGGTTGTTGATCTTGATCTGCACGCGCACGCCGAAGCGCTGGAAGACGGTGTCGACGATCTGCATGAGCTCGACCTCGTTGAGCAGGGAGTCGGAGCCGACGATGTCGCCGTCGAACTGCCAGAACTCGCGGTAGCGGCCTTTCTGCGGACGGTCGGCGCGCCAGACGGGCTGCATCTGGTAGCGCTTGAAGGGCAGCTGGAGCTCGTCGCGGTGCATGACGACGTAGCGGGCGAAGGGCACGGTGAGGTCGTAGCGCAGGCCTTTCTCGCACATCTTGGCAGCAAGATGGAGCGAATTACGCTCCTGCAGCTCCTCGTCGGTAACCTTTGCAAGACAATCGCCGCTGTTGAGAACTTTGAACAGCAGTTTGTCGCCCTCCTCGCCATACTTGCCCATGAGGGTCTGGAGGGTTTCCATCGCGGGTGTCTCTATCTGCTGGAAGCCGTAGAGTTGGTACACCTGGCGGATGGTATCGAAGATGTAGTTGCGACGGGCCATCTCCTGTGGGCCGAAGTCGCGCGTTCCTTTAGGAATCGAAGGTTTGTTTGTCATTGTTGTTAATCAAGTTTATCCGCGCACGATGGTCTGGTCGCGGTCGGGGCCGATGCTGATGATGGCGATGGGGGTTTCGAGCTCTTTCTCCAGGAACTGGATGTAGTCCTTGAAGGGCTGGGGGAACTGGTCTTCGCTGGTGAACTGCGTCATGTCGGTCTTCCAGCCGGGGAGTTCCTGGTAGACGGGCTCGATGCCGTCCTCGATGTTGTAGGGGAAGTAGTCGATGAGCTCGCCATGCTGGCGGTAGGCCACGCAGGCCTTGATGGTGTCAAACTGGTCGAGCACGTCGCTCTTCATCATGATGAGCTTCGTGACGCCGTTGACCATGATGCTGTAGCGCAGGGCGACGAGGTCGATCCAGCCGCAGCGGCGCTCGCGGCCCGTGACGGCTCCGTACTCGTGACCGAGGTCGCGGATGGTCTTGCCCGTCTCGTCGAACAGCTCGGTGGGGAACGGACCGGCTCCGACGCGCGTGCAGTAGGCCTTCATGATGCCGAAGACGTCGCCAATCTTGTTGGGGCCGATGCCCAGGCCGGTGCAGGCTCCGGCGCAGATGGTGTTCGACGAGGTGACGAAGGGATAGGAGCCGAAGTCGATGTCGAGCATGGTGCCCTGGGCACCCTCGCAGAGCACGGACTGGCCGCTGCGCAGGATGCGGTTGATCTCGTGCTCGGAGTCGACGATGGGGAACTGGCGCAGGTAGTCGACGCCCTCGAGCCACTTCTTCTCGACCTCGGTGATGTCGTAGTCGAAGCCGAGCGACTTGAGGATGGCCTCGTGGCGGGCCTTGGCGGCGGCATACTTCTCAGGGAAGTTCTCGAGGATGTCGCCCACGCGCAGGCCGTTGCGGCTCACCTTGTCGGTATAGGTCGGACCGATGCCCTTGCCGGTGGTGCCTACCTTGTTCTTGCCCTTCTGGGCCTCGTAGGCGGCGTCGAGCACGCGGTGGGTGGGCATGATGAGGTGGGCCTTCTTCGAGATGTGGAGGCGGCTTTTCAGCTCGTGGCCGCTGGCCTCGAGGGCCTTTGCCTCGTCCATGAAGAGGTCGGGGGCCAGCACCACGCCGTTGCCGATGATGTTGACCTTGCCGCCCTGGAAGATGCCTGAGGGCACGGAGCGCAGCACGTACTTCTGGCCCTCGAACTCCAGGGTGTGGCCGGCATTGGGGCCGCCCTGGAAGCGGGCTACAACGTCATACTTGGGGGTCAGCACGTCGACCACCTTTCCTTTTCCTTCATCGCCCCACTGGAGTCCCAGCAGGACGTCTACTTTTCCTTTGTTCATGACTTGCTTTTATTTTGTTTTGTCTGTTTCTTTGTGTTCTTCTGCCTCGTCAGCCTGGCCTGGCACGTGGAGCAGATGCCATAAATATATAAGGTGAAGCCGTCCTTGCGGAACCGCTTCAGGCGCAGCTCGCTGATGGCCTCTGAAATCTCGGGCGAGCGCACTTCGGTCACCTTGCCGCAGACGGTGCACATCTGGTGGCAATGGGAGTTGTTGTCGTAGCAGGCCTCATACTTCGTCGTGCCCTGGAAGCGGTGGCGAATGACCAGGCGCAACTCCATGAAGAGGTTGAGCGTGTTGTAGAGCGTGGCGCGGCTGACGGGGAACTTGTATTCCTTGGCCAGTTTCTCGCCCAGCTCGTCGAGGGTGAAGTGCCCGTCGGTGTCGTAGACAGCACGCAGAATCGCATAACGCTCGGGCGTCTTGCGGTGGTTGTTCATCTCCAAGTAGCTGTCGAGAATCCTCTCTACAGCGTCCTTTACACTATCTTTCATCTCATTAAAGCTTCATAAACCAGTGCAAAGGTACAAAGAAAAAAGGAAACCGACGAGCGTTTAACAACATTTTTATTTATAAACTGTCTATTTACCTTGAACCGATATACAGAAACACCATGCCGAGCAGCACCAGGGCCAGGTCGAAAGCCTTGGCACGCAGGTTGTTCTCGTGGAAGAACAGGGCGCCAAACAGGAAGCTGACGACCACCGAACTGCGCCGGACCATCGAGACGATGCTGATCATGGCCGACGGCAGCGACAGGGAGTAGAAATAGAGGAAGTCGGCCGTCGAGAGGAACAGGCTGACACCCACGATGGACCATGCCCAGTGGAAGGGCGTCGTCTCCTTGTGCTTAGGCCACCACAGCAGCAGGAGCATCAGGAGCATCATGCCGCACTGGTAGATGTTGTACCACGACTGCACGAGCATGCGGTCGAGCCCTGCCCCACCCTCGCTGGCGGGCGCCATGAGGTACTTGTCGTAGAGTCCGCTGAGGGCGCCCAGGGCTGCGGCGCCGACGATCATGTAGATCCAGTGGTCGTGGCGGAAGTCGATGCCCTCCTTCTTGCCGCTGCGGCTCAGCAGCAGGAACGACACGACGGCCAGCGCCACACCTATCCACTGCCACACGTTCAGACGCTCGCCGAAGAGCAGCAGCGCACCAACGAGCACCATCACGGGCCGCGTGGCGTTGATGGGGCCGACGATGGTCAGCGGCAGGTGCTTCATGCCGAAATAGCCCAGAATCCAGCTGCTGAGCACGATGACGGCCTTCAGCACGACGTACTTGTGGACCTCCCAGCCGCCCGAGGCCACGTGGAACGTCGAGCCGTCGAGCACGCTGGTGGTGCTGCTGAGGATGATGAACGGCAGGAAGATGAGCGACGAGAACAGCGTGTTGAGAAACAGCACGGGAATGACGGCGTTACCCTTCAACGCCTGCTTCTTGAACGAATCGTAGCAGCCCAGCAGCGCTGCCGACATAAAAGCGAGAAATAACCACATCGGAGGATTTTCGATTTACGATTTTCGATTGACGGTTTATTAATAGGTGATGTCTTCGAGGAACAGGGCGTGGGCGGGCATGGACTCACCGGCTTCTGTTCGCTTTTTTCCTTCTATGATTTTGCGGAAGTCGTCTAACGTGACGCGACCGCGACCGACGTCGACGAGGGTGCCGACAACGGCGCGCACCATGTTGCGCAGGAATCGGTTGGCACGTATCTCGAAGTACCACGTCGTGGGCGACGTCTGGTGCCACTCGGCCGTCGTAACGCGGCAGAGGGTGGTCTTCACGTCGGCATGGGCCTTGCAGAAGGCGCCAAAGTCATCATACTCCATCAGCACGCGAGCCGCCTCGTTCATCTTATTGAAATCCAGCTGGTAATGCAGTTCGCATGAAGTATTGGTGAGGAACGGATTCTTCGCGGTATGCAGGTAGTAGCGGTACATGCGGCTGGTGGCCGAGAAGCGGGCGTGAAGGTCGTCGGCCACACGCTCAACCCGGCTGACGGCGATGTCGCGGGGCAGCAGCTTGTTCAGCTTATAGGTCAGCTGCCGACCGTCAATCTCACAGGGCGAATCGAAGTGGGCCACCATCATGCGGGCATGGACGCCGGCATCCGTGCGCCCTGCTCCTGTCACGATAATTTCACTACGCAGCAGCAGCGACAGGGCTCCCTGCAGGCGCGCCTGCACGGAGTCGCCGTTGGGCTGTATCTGCCACCCGTGGTAGCGGGTGCCGTCGTAGCTGAAAGTTACAAAATATCTCATTGCGGCTGCAAAGTTACGAAAATTATTTGTAACTTTGCACCATGATATTCTATTTTTCTGGTACAGGCAATACGCGGTGGGCGGCTCAGGAGCTGGCCGAGGCCACCGGTGAGAGGCTGCTCTTCATTCCCGAGGAGCTGAAAACGACGTGTGAATATACGCTGACCGACGACGAGCGCATAGGCTTCTGCTTCCCCGTTCACGGCTGGCAGCCGCCCCACATCGTGCGCGAGTTTGTCAGCCGGCTCACGATCGGCAATACCGGCGGGCACTACGCCTTTATCCTGTGTACGTGCGGCGACAGCACGGGGCTGGCCGTCAAGATGCTGACGGAGCAGCTGGCGGGGAAGGGCATCGCGGTCGGGAGCTGCCAGTCGCTCACGATGCCCGAGAGCTACGTCTGCCTGCCCTTCATGTATACCGACAGCCCTGAGCGCGAACACGCGAAGAAGGAGCAGGCCCGGAAGGACCTGGATATATATATTAAGGTGGTAAAGGAACGGCAGACGGGATACAGCCGACTGACGCTGGGACTGACGCCGTGGACGTTCAGCCACGTCATCGGTGCCTACTTCAACCGCTACATGATAACCGACAAGAAGTTCACCGTCGATGCCGACGTGTGCCTGCATTGCGGCCTGTGCGCGGAGGTGTGCCCGGTGGGTGACATCGTCTTCGACAACACGCCTAAATGGAAAAATGATAGCAGCTGCACGTGTTGTCTCAGCTGCTATCATCATTGCCCTGTTCACGCCATCAACTACGGAAACATCACCCGCCGGCGCGGACAATATTATTACCGTTAGAAGGGCAGGTCGTCGGTCGAGCCTTCTGCGGCGGGTTCCTGTGCCGGGGGGAACGGAGCGGCAGCGGCAGGAGCGGGAGCAGCCTGTGCTGGCGGGAACGGCGCAGCCCCAGCCTCAGGAGCAGCGGCAGGAGCCACTTGACCGCGGATGACGTTGAAAGCGCGGATATCGTTGTACCAGCGGCCCTGGTACTCGTGGGCATCGATGTCGAACTGTACGGTGACGTCCTCGTTCATCTGAATGTTAAACTGCTTGATGCGGTCTTCGCCGAAGAGGCGGAAGACGCAGCGCTTGGGATACTGACCGGGGACTTCGATGACATAGTCCTGCGACATCCATGAGCTACCTGTGCGTGCGGAGACGCCACTTTGTGCTGGCAATACAGCAATGATTCTACCTGTTAAATCCATACAATTATAATGTTTTAAAATTTGATTTGAGCGTTTTGCGCCTGCGAAAGTACAAAAAATTGTTTGAAAGACATAATTTTTAAGCATAAATTTTTCTAATCACACAAAAATTCGTATCTTTGTAGTCCATTTCGGAAGGAAACTAAAAACAAAGATACATTATGAGATTTACACTTTCAAGCACAGCACTGAGCTCAAAGCTCGTCGCACTCTCAAGAGTGATTAACAGTAAGAACGCCCTGCCCATACTCGGCGACTTCGTCTTCGACATCAACGGACAGACCCTGAGCCTGACAGCCTCGGACAGCGAGAACACGATGCAGACCACCGTGGAGCTCACCGAGTGCGACGGAGACGGTCGCTTCGCCATAGGCAACCACGACCTGCTGGAAGCCGTGAAGGGATTCTCAGAGCAGCCCATCACGTTCGACGCCGACCTGCAGACGAAGATTGCCAAGATCAGCTATCAGAACGGTCTGTTCTCGCTGCCCATAGAGAGTGCCGACGAATACCCCATAGCCCAGACGGTGGGCGACGGAGCCACCACCATCGTCATCAGCAACCAGCTGCTCAACGAGAACATCAACCGCAGCATCTTCGCTACGGCACAGGACGAGCTGCGCCCCGTGATGAACGGTATCTACTTCGACCTGACGCCCGACTGCCTCGCCGTGGTGGCCTCCGACGGTCATAAGCTGGTGCGCAACAAGATCTACACCATCAAGAGCGACCAGCCCGCAGCATTCATACTGCCCAAGAAGCCCGCCGGACTGCTGAAGAACCTGCTGGGCAAGGACGGCGGCGACGTCATCATCCGATTCGACGAACGCAATGCCGAGATCAACTACGGCGACGGCATCATCCAGTGCCGCCTCATTGAGGGCCGCTACCCCAACTACAACTCGGTGATTCCGCAGAACAACCCCAACGAGCTGCGCGTCGACCGCAACGGTCTGCTGGCTGCCCTACGCCGCGTACAGCCGTTTGCCAACGAGTCGAGCAACCTCATCCGCTTCCACGTTGAGGGCAGCACGCTGCAGCTCGACGCTGAGGACTACGACTTCTCGAAGACGGCTACCGAGCGCATGACGTGCGACTATAGCGGTCAGCCCATGAGCATCGGCTTCAAGGGCTCGTCGTTCATCGAGATTCTGAGCAACTTCGACTGCCCGGAAGTCATCATCCAGCTGGCCGACCCCAGCCGCGCCGGTCTGGTTCTGCCCTCAGAGCAGCCTGACGGTCAGGATGTGCTGATGCTAATGATGCCGATGCTGATTAATGACTGAGGAGTTGAGGAGTAATGAAACTGAATTTGAAGAAGCCGCTGGTCATCTTTGACCTGGAGACCACCGGACTCGACTTGGTGAAAGACCGGGTCATACAGCTATCATATATTAAGGTGTACCCCGACGGCCGCGAGGAGCGGGGCAACGAGATTATCAATCCCGAACAGAACATCGAGCCCATCATCACGCAACTGACGGGCATATCGAACGACGACGTCAAGGACAAGCCGACATTCAAGCAGCTGAGCACCAAACTCTGCGAGGTGTTCACGGGCAGCGATATTGCCGGCTTCAATTCCAACCACTTCGACGTGCCCCTGCTGGCTGAGGAGTTCCTGCGCGCAGGCATCGACTTCGACTTCTCGAAGTGCCGCCTCATCGACGCGCAGACCATCTTCCACAAGATGGAGCGCCGCAACCTGGCCGCCGCCTACAAGTTCTACTGCGGCCGCAAGATGGAGGACGACTTCGAGGCCCACCGCGCCGACCAGGACACCGAGGCCACCTACCGCGTACTGATGGGCGAGCTCGACAAGTATGCCCCCGGCGCCAACGAAGACCCGGAGAAGGTGCTCGAGAACGATATGGACAAGCTGGCCGAGTTCTCGAAGGTGAACGACAACGTCGACTTCGCCGGCCGCATCATCTGGCAGGAAGTCAACGGCGTCCGCACCGAGGTGTTCAACTTCGGCAAGCACAAAGGAAAGCCCGTGGCCGACGTGCTGCGCTTCGACCCAGGCTACTACAGCTGGATTCTGGGCGGCGACTTCACCTACAACACCAAGCAGGTGCTGACGCGCATCCGCCTGCGTGAAGCTACATTGAACAAATGACCAGACTACTCATAGCTATTGCCCTTCTGCTGCTGCTTCCGGCTCCCGACGTTCACGGTCAGGAGTTGGAAGCAAAGATTAATATCAACCACTCGAAGGTGCAGGGCACCGACGCCTCGGTGTTCGACAACCTGAAGCAGACGCTCGAGCAGTTTGTCAACGAGCGCCAGTGGACAGCCCTGCAGTTCCAGAAGAACGAGCGCATCACGTGCAACTTCAACATCACCGTCGACAAGTACGTGCAGGCCGAGAACCGATTCGAGTGTACGGCCACCATACAGGCCAACCGCCCCGTCTTCAACGCGGCCTACACCACAACCATCTACAACAATACCGACAAGAACTTCCAGTTCAGCTTCGCACAGTTCGACCAGCTGAACTTCAACGACGAGACGGTTGACAACCAGCTGACGGCCCTCTTCGCCTACTACGCCTACCTCATCATCGGCATCAATCTCGACACATTCTCGCCGCTGGGCGGCACCGATGTGCTCCAGCGCTGCATGTATCTGGTGAACAACGCTCAGGACTTGGGCTTCCCGGGGTGGAAGTCGTTCGAGGACTCACGCAACCGCTTCGCCATCATCAACGACTATCTGGACGAGGCCATGAAGCCCTTCCGGCAGCTGCAGTACGACTACTACCGCAAGGGACTCGACGAGATGGCCAACAACGTGGAGCGCGGCCGTACCGAGGTGACCACCGCCATTGAGAACGGCCTGAAGAAAGCCCACGAGGACAAGCCGCTCAGTCTGCTGCCACAGATCTGGACCGACTACAAGAAGGAGGAGCTGGCCAACATCTATAAAGGCAAGGGCACGCAGAAGGAGAAGGAGTCGGTCTACGACATCCTGTTCTCCATCAATGCCTCCCAGAACAATTCGTGGGAGAAAATCAAGCAATAGATTATGCTCAGACAGCTATACATCAGGAACTTCACACTCATTGACAAGCTCGATATACAACTGCACCCCGGATTCTCCGTGATTACCGGCGAGACGGGGGCGGGCAAGAGCATCATACTCGGAGCCATAGGACTGCTCCTGGGACAGCGCGCCGACTCGAAGGCGCTGAAGCAGGGCGCCGACAAGTGCGTCATCGAGGCCCACTTCGACCTGTCGCGCTACAGCATGGAGACCTTCTTCAGCGACAACGATATAGAGTACGACGCCAACGACACCATCGTCCGCCGCGAACTGACAGCCGCCGGCAAGAGCCGAGCCTTCATCAACGATACGCCCGTCGCCCTGCAGACGCTCAAGGAGCTGGGCGAGCAGCTGGTCGACATACACTCGCAGCACAAGAACCTGCTGCTCCGCCAGCAGGACTTCCAGCTGTCGGTGGTCGACATCATTGCCGGCGACGACCATGACGTGAAAGACTACAGGGAGGCGTACGATGCCTACCACAAGGCATGCCGGCAGCTGGAGCAGTTAGAGAACGACATCGAGCTGAACCGCCAGAACGCCGACTTCCTGAAATTCCAATACAACGAGCTCAGCGAAGCACGCCTCACCGACGGCGAACAGGAGGAGCTGGAGCAGAAGAGCGAGACGATGACTCACGCTGAGGACATCAAGGGCGCCCTCTACGAGGCCGACAACGCGCTGTCGGGCGACGAGACGGGAGCCGTGCAGCTGCTGCGCAGCGCCATGAACGCCCTAAAGGGCATCGGCAACGTGTTTCCTGCTGCCGCCGAACTGGCCGAGCGCATGGACTCTACATACATCGAACTGAAGGACGTTGCACAGGAGGTGAACAGCCATCTTGACAGCATCGACTTCGAACCGTCGGAGCTCGACGCCGTCAACGCCCGCCTCGACCGCATCTACGACCTGCAGAAGAAATACCACGCCGACACCATTGCCAGCCTGCTCGCCTTGCAGGAAGAGCTGCGGCTGAAGCTCTCGGCCATCGAGAACAGCGACGACGCACTGGACGAGCTGAAGGCCAAATGCCAACAGCTAAAAGCCAAATGCCAGCAGCAGGCCGACGCCCTAACCAAGCTGCGCACCAAAGCGGCCCGCCAGATTGAGCGCGAGATGCAGGAGCGCCTCGTGCCCTTAGGCATGCCCAACGTGCGCTTCGCCATCAACATTGCACAGGCGGAGCTGGGACGCAGCGGACAGGACGAGGTGCAGTTCCTCTTCTCGGCCAACACCTCCACCCCACTCCAGCCCGTCGCTCAGGTGGCCTCGGGCGGCGAGGTGGCCCGCGTCATGCTCGCCCTGAAGGCCATGATCAGCGGCGCCGTCAAGCTGCCTACCATCATCTTCGACGAGATAGATACCGGCGTCAGCGGTCGCGTGGCCGAGCAGATGGCCCGCATGATGCAGGAGATGGGGCTGGCCGACCGCCAGGTCATCAGCATCACCCACCTGCCGCAGATTGCCGCCCTCGGCACAAGCCACTACAAGGTAACGAAAACCGAGAGCGCCGACGGCACCATTAGTACAATGACGGAACTCAGTCACGACCAGCGCGTCACCGAGATAGCCCAGATGCTCAGCGGCAGCGACGTCACAGCAGCCGCCATCGAGCACGCAAAAGAATTATTGAAACAATGAAACGACTCTGTATTATAATAATAGGTGTGCTGCTGACCGCGACTGCCAGCAGCCAGCCTTCGTGGACGAAGAAAGCCACCAAATCGGTGTTTACCCTGAAGACCTTCAGTGCCGACGGCACGCTCATAGGCAGTACAAACGGATTCTTTACTGGCGAAGACGGCGAGGCCGTCAGCAGCTTCAGCCCCTTCAAGGGCGCCTCGTCGGCCGTCGTCATCGATGCCCAGGGCAAGGAGCTGCCCGTAGCCTGCATGCTCGGCGCAAACGAGACCTACGACGTGGCCAAGTTCCGTGTAACGGCCAAGAAGACCGTGCCGCTGACCATCGCCGCCACCGATGCTGCTGAGGGCACTCAGGTGTGGCTGCTGACCTACCGCGAGATGAAGCAGGTGCCCGCCGGCACCGTCCGCAAGACGGAGACTATCAACACCAGCTATGCCTACTACACGGTGGCCATGACCATGCCCGAAGGCGCCACGAGCTGCCCGCTGATGAACGATGCCGGCGAGGTGGTCGGACTCATGCAGCAGCCCTACCGCCAGAACGACTCGCTGAGCTACGCCGTCAGCGCACGCTTTGCCGACTCGCTCCGAATCAACGGCCTGAGCATCAACGATGCCACCCTGCGCAGCACCAACATCAAGAAAGACCTTCCCGCCGACCCCGACCAGGCCGTGCTCGCACTCTATATGGGCCAGAACTCCTTGGACTCTGCACAATACCTGCAGCTGATTGACGACTTCATCAGCCGCTTCCCCAACTCGCCCGACGGCTATACCTACCGCGCGCAGACAGAGCTTGTCGACAAGAAATTCGACGCCGCAGCCCGCGACATGGAGCAGGCCATCCGCATCGCCGACAAAAAGGACGAAGCCCACTTCAACTACTCGAAGCTCATCTACCAAAAGGAGGTGTACCTGAGTCAGGAGCCCTACGAGCCCTGGTCGCTCGACAAGGCGCTCAGCGAAGCACGCGAGGCCGAGAAGCTGAATCCGCTGGCCATCTACCGCCACCAGCAAGCCGCCATCCTCTTTGCCCAGAAGAAGTACGGCGAGGCCGCCGACATCTACAACGCACTCTTCAGCAGCGAACTGCGCTCGCCGGAGCTCTTCTACGAGGGCTCCCGCTGCAAAGCCGCCCAGAAGGACACCCTCGGGCAGATTGCACTTTTAGACAGCTGTTTGGCAACGTTTAACCAGCCCTATCTGAAGGAGGCTGCGCCCTACCTGCTGGCCCGTGCCCAGGTGCTGATGGATGCCAACCAGAACCGCAAGGCCGTCACCGACCTCAACGAATACGAGAAACTGATGGTGGCCACCGTCAACGACCGCTTCTACTACCTCCGCTTCCAGGCCGAGGTGGGCGGCCGACTGTTCCAGCAGGCCCTAAACGACATCGACCAGGCTATCAAGATGAATCCCCAGTACGACCTCTACTATGCCGAGAAAGCCTCGCTGCAGGTGCGCGTCGGCCTCTACGACGAGGCCATCGCCACTGCCAACGAGTGTGTCAAGATTGCCCCTGACCACAGCGACGGCTATCTCTTCCTCGG
This sequence comes from uncultured Prevotellaceae bacterium, assembly GCA_946184965.1. Taxonomy (GTDB): domain Bacteria; phylum Bacteroidota; class Bacteroidia; order Bacteroidales; family Bacteroidaceae; genus Prevotella. The sequence continues at coordinate 35,598 of CAMHHO010000011.1, forward strand.
TATCGCACAATGTCAGAAAGGTCTGAAAGCCGAAGGTCTCAAGAACCTGCAAAAAGCCCGCGAGCTGGGCGACTCGCAGGCTGATGCGCTTATTGAAAAGTACTCAAAATAACTGTCAACTTTTCACTCTTCACTTTTCACTTCTCACTTCAAAACGGCAACGGACCATTGCCGGGATCAGGCATCGGGTCTCCGCCGAACGGGTCGCTCTGTCCTGGCACGAAGGGCTCGCCGCCCATGTCGCCGTTAATCTTCGAGCCTACTATCTCGCCGCCACCTGCCGGAGTACGGCGGCTGCTTATCTGTGAGTCCTCCGGATTTTCGAAACGCGTGTACTCACCTCGGAACGTCAGCAGCACGTCGCCCGTAGCGCCCTTACGGTGCTTGGCAATGATGATCTGCGCCTTGCCGTGAAGGTCCTGTCCGTTGTCGTCCTGATAAATATGGTAGTACTCAGGACGGTGAACGAAGAGCACCATATCGGCATCCTGCTCAATGGCTCCCGACTCACGCAGGTCAGAGAGCTGCGGCCGTTTGCCTTCCAAACCCTCACGAGCCTCCACGCCACGATTCAGCTGACTCAACGCCAGAATGGGAATATCAAGTTCCTTGGCCAAACCTTTCAGCGAGCGCGAGATGGTGCTCACCTCCTCCTGACGGCTTGAGAAACGCATGCCGTTGGCATTCATCAGCTGCAAATAGTCAATCATGATAATCTTCACGCCATGCTCGCGCACCAGTCGGCGCGCCTTTGTACGCAGCTCGAACACAGAAAGTCCCGGCGTATCGTCGATGTAGAGCGGTGCGCCTAACAGCGTGTTCACGCGCTTGTCAAGCCGGTCCCACTCGTCGGGATGCAGCTGTCCGTTCAGAATCTTCTTGCCCTCAATCTCACAGGCATTCGAGATGAGACGGTTCACCAGCTGCACGTTCGACATTTCCAACGAGAAGAAGGCCAGCGGCACTTTGTAGTCGGCGGCAATATTCTTGGCCATCGACAGTGCAAACGACGTCTTACCCATAGCCGGGCGGCCAGCGATAATCACCAGGTCAGAGGCCTGCCAGCCCGACGTCTTGTCGTCCAGCTTGTGGTAGCCCGTGGGCACGCCCGTAAGACCGTCCTTGTTCTGCGCCGCCTTGTTGATGACATCGATGGCGTTCTTGATGACTGGGTCTATCTGGGTATACTCCTTCTTCATGTTCTTCTGCGACAGCTCGAAGAGTGCGCCCTCGGCGTGCTGCATCAGGTCGTCTACGTCGATGGTCTCGTCGAAGGCCTTCGTCTCAACGTCGCTGGCAAACTGTATGAGCTGCCGCGCCAGAAACTTCTGAGCAATGATGTTGGCATGATACTCAATGTTGGCCGACGAAGCCACACGCCCTGACAACTCGGCAATGTACACCGGGCCGCCAACCTCCTCCAACGTGCCCGACTTTGCCAACTGGTCGGTCACGGTGACGATGTCCACAGGCTTCTCGGCAATCGCCAGGTCGCGGATAGCGGCATACACCTTTTGATTGCGCGGTTCATAGAAACTCTCGGGGTACAGCGTCTCGCACACCACCGAATAGGCGTCCTTGTCGATCATCAGGGCACCAAGCACGGTCTTCTCCACCTCCAAGGCCTGCGGCTGGAGATGTCCGTAAGTATTGTCAACAGGTTGTGGCTTGCTCGCCCGGCGGGGGGTATTGTTCTTTTCTGGCATGGTTTTAGGATGTTTCGGGCTGCAAAGGTACGAAAAAGGCGGGGAACAGCCAAACGAATTTTCGTTTTTTCTGAGTAATATACCTAGAAACCGATTACGGCGGTTCAAGTGCAGGAAGTGCAACTTGTTTTCTGCTATTACCTTATTATATAGTAATTCAAAAAGTTTTCCTTATTTAATTTTGCCGAGTGAGAAAAAAGTTGTATATTTGCACGCGTTTTTATAACAAGCTAACGAATAACCAATTTTTTTACTAACAAAAATATTACAGTATGAGAAAACTAAAACTTTTATTGGCGGCATGCGCCCTTACAGGTGCTTCCGCAGTGTGTGCACAGACGGACGTCACATCAACGTATCTTAAAAATGTTGACTTCTCGAGCAGCACTCCCACAACAGCTGAGAAAATTTATGGATATGGCCATGATGGTAGCCCTTGGGGGCTACAGGATGTAGAAGAATGGACTGTCGTCGTCATTAAAGGAGATGAAGATGGTGGTCATCCCAACTCAGGAATGGGTGGTGCTACTATAGCATATGGCTCATCTACTTTGCTTCAAGGAAAGGGTGTAGCGGCCCCCGCAGAGGGTCCTGCTGGTTCATCTGGCAATTGCCTTGGTTTCTTTGCCGTATGGGGATTGGGAGGCTACTACTATCAAAATGTCTCTTTGGAGGCTGGTAAATACACTCTCACTATACCCATCTACAACCAAAGTGGCACACAGGGCAATACGTCTTACTGCGGATTCTTTGCCGATGGCGAAGGTGGTGCCTCCTACACGGTTGCAGTCAACCCCACAGTTGGCTCATGGGCAAACCAGACCGTTAGCTTCACCCTGACCGAAAAGACGGCTGGTCAAATTCGATTGGGCTACTTGTCAACTGGTAGTGGTTCTGCCGCTAACCCGATGATTTTCATCGATGGTGTGAAGATTGAGTACACCGACCTTCTTGAAGGCATTAAAGCTGACTGGAGTGCTGCTGTACAAGCCGCTCAGGATGTTTTGAAGAACGATGATTATGAAATTGTGACTGGTGAAGAGAGGTCAGCTCTGGAGACTGAGGTGGCCAAAACAGAGCCAAGCACAGCAGAAGACTATAAGGCTGCTATCACTGCATTGACCGATGCTACTAAGGCTTTCAAGACCGCCAAGTCAGCTTATGATGAGCTGGTTAAAGCCAATGCAGCCCTTACTGCTGCTCTTGATGTAGAACTGCCATATGCCGATTCCTCAAAGAAGCCCACAGAGGCTTTGGCTGGCACAGCGAATTCTGCCGCTGAAGCAACTACAGCCGCTGCTACAGTCTACAAAGCTATCCGTGCTTACTATGAGTCAAATGCTAAGGCTGAAGGAGTTGATGGTGCTGTCGACGTGACAAACCTGTTGACAAATTATACCAATCCAACAAACGTTAGTGGATGGACTATTAAAAACACGACTGGCGACTGCAAGATGCGCATCATGAATAATGAGCCATACACGGATGCAGATGGAACTTCTACTCATAGCTATTTTGACACCAACAGCTGGGGAGCAGCATTCGCTTCGACTTTCACTCAGGAGATTGATTTGCCCGCTGGCAAGTATATACTGAGCGCAAAAGCTCGTGGTAATGGAACCACTACTTATCAACTTGTGACAGGTGACAAAAAAACCGACATTACGTCTATTGGCAACCAGGGTGGAATATTTGGCCGCGGTTGGAATGATTATACTGTGGAGTTCACAACAGAGGGTGGTGCTGTGACAATCGGCATGAATCTTGAAACAGGAAGTAATGGCAACTGGTTGTCGTTCGGTGACTTCCGCCTGGTACGCTTGGAAATGTATGCCCAGATGGCTGATGATGATGACTATGCAGCCCTTAGCACTGCCATTAAAGATGCAGAAGCAAAGACTTTAGGTTTTGAGGACGGCAATTATGCTCCTTATAATAATGTAGGGGCATTGCAAGCTCTCGCTGCCGCCAAAGCCATTGACTCGTCAAAAGAGAATGGTAAGGAAATGGTGAATGATCTGACCAACGCTCTTACTTCGGCTACATGGACAGCTAACAGCGGTGAGGTAAATGCTATCTATGATGGAACACTGGCCAATGCCCCGATACAGGCTACGTCAGAAAACGTTGTACTTCCTGGATGGGTAACTGAGAGTGGTAACACTCGCCAAACTTTCTCCGGAACTGGTGATGATGGTAAGGCTTGTTTGGGAGATGCAGTCGATCAGGTCGGCCTGTTTGTTCATCCGGGAACCTACACTTATGGTCAGACTGCCGGTTACACTATGCCACTGAAAGCTGGTGTGGCTTATGTTGCTGAGGCTAAATACTGCGCATGGGCTAATGAGTCGAACAATAATTTTACACTTACTATCAAGAAAGGCACAGAGACCATTAAGACCAACAGCTTCGGTGCCAACAAGGTGGCTTGTACAGAAAGCGGTGCTCTGCGTACAGTCAAGATGGTCTTTGTTCCTGCTGAGGATGGCGACTATGTCCTTAGCGTGGTTGCAAATGGTAATACCTTCATGACCGACTTCTTTATCGTCAAGGCTGAGCCCGAGAGCGTTACCGTAACCTCTGACGGCTATGCAACATTCGTTGGCGACTACGACCTCGACTTCACCGATACTGACATCAAGGCTTATACAGCTAAGGTTGAGGGCGACAAGGTGGTGCTGACTCCGATTAATAAAGTGGCAGCTGGTACGCCCGTGGTACTCTACGACGAGAACGGCAAGGGCACCGAGGAGATTCCGTTTGCAGCTACTACCGACACACCTGCAGCAAACGACCTCGTGGCCGGTAATGGTGATGCTGTTGCTACTTCCGACGGCGACTACACCAACTACATCCTGAACAACGGCAACGGCATTGGTTTCTACAAAGCTAACGACCAGACTGTCGAAAAGGGCCGTGCTTACCTGCATGTTGCAACTACTTCTGAGGCTCGTCTGCAGATTGTCTTCGACGGTGCTACTGCTATCAGCGAGGTGAAGAGCATTGGCAAGGGTGAGGCTGTCTATAACCTCAGCGGTCAGCGCGTGAACAGCCCGAAGAAGGGTCTGTACATCATCGGCGGCAAGAAGGCTGTGTTGAAGTGAAAAGAGTAAAGTGAATAATAAAAACAGATGATTATGAAAAAGATATATGAGATTCCCACCATTGAGGTGATGACAGTTACGGCTGAGGCTATTCTTGAGGCTTCGCTGCCTTTGATGGAAGATGATGCAACGGGACCAGGCATGAGCCGCGAGTTCCCCATCTTCGACGAAATCATTAGCGAGGAGTAATTCCCGTTCGTATACATCAAGCTCCGCAGGTGCGCCACCCGATTGGGACGGCGCACCTGCCTGCTTTTTAAGGCTGAAACGCTTGGCGGTTAGAGGAAAAATGCGTAACTTTGCAGCCATGATAACATTTCCGATAGCAAAGATCAATCTGGGGCTGAACGTTGTGGAACGTAGGACTGACGGCTACCACAACCTCGAGACAGTGTTCTACCCCGTACAGATAAAGGATGCGCTGGAGCTGACGCTGATGGACACACGGTTCCCGTCGGGCGTCGACTGCGACATCAAGGTGACGAACCTCAGCGTTGAGGGCGACGAGCAGCGTAATCTCGTCGTTCGCGCCTATCAGCTGCTGAAGCGCGACTTCCCGCAGATGCCGCGCGTACACGCCCACCTCTGGAAGGGCATCCCCACACAAGCGGGCATGGGCGGCGGCTCAAGCGACTGCGCCTACACCATCCGCCTGCTCAACGAGATGTTCACCCTGGGACTCAGCGACGAGCAGATGATACAGTACGCCGCCCAGTTGGGGGCCGACTGCCCGTTCTTCATCCTCAGCCGCCCTGCCTACGCCGAGGGCATCGGTGAGCGGCTGCAGCCCGTCGACCTCGACCTCAGTCATTATTTCATCGGTGTGGTGCGTCCCAACATCCCCGTCTCCACCCGCGAGGCCTTCTCGCTCATCAAGCCCATGAAGCCCGCCAAGTGCTGCCGCGAGGTTGTGATGCAGCCCGTTGAGACTTGGCGCGACGAACTGTTGAACGACTTCGAGCAGAGCGTCTTTGCCCTCCACCCCGAGATTGGCGCCATCAAGCAGCAGCTCTACGACCTCGGTGCCGTCTATGCCGCTATGTCGGGCAGCGGCTCAGCCGTCTTCGGGCTGTTCCGTGAGGAAATAAAAATAGGTGAACACTTCCCGAAAGACATGTTCACCTATTGCGGCCAGTTGTCTGTCTGACTACCTCAGTCTGAGCGCATCGCCGATGCGGAGGTCGTAGTCGGGCTTGAGGTGGTTCATCTTGTAGAGCGACTTCAGGCGAATGCCGTAGGACTGGGCGATACTGTACATCGACTCACCCTGACGGACGTAGTGCAGGCGCTTCTTATAGTCCTTGGGAGCCTTCTTCTGCTTCTTTTTCAGCCAGATGATCTCGCCCTCCTGGAGTCGGTCGTCGCGGTCGCGCTCGTTGTATTTGGCAATCTTCTTGTACGAGATGCCTATCTCCTCGCCTATCGAGCGGAACGTGTCGCCGCGACGGGCGTAGAGGTAGTAGTTCTTGTTGTAGATCTTGATGGGGTGCAGGGGCTGACCGCTGACGCTGTGGTCCTTAGCGTGCTGGGCCATGAACTTGTCATAGCCCTTGGCCGTATCCAGTTCGTAGAGCTTGTAGAGCTGAATGAGTTCGATGAGGCGGTCGGCATACTGCGGATTAGTGGCATAGCCGGCAGCCTTCAGTCCGCGCGCCCAGCCCTTGTAGTCGGTGGTCTTGAGCGAGAAGAGGCTGCGATAGCGCTGACCAGTGGCGAGGAAGCGCGAGTGGTCCTCGAATGAGTCGAAGGCCGAGTCATAAGCCCTGAAGCACTCGTTCTGGGCGTCGTCGTCCTTGTACACAGTGCGTCCCGTCCACCCGTGACACTTGATGCCGAAGTGGTTGTTTGAGCGGCGCACCAGATCGCCCTGCCCTGCCCCACTCTCGAAGATGCCCTGCGCCAAAGTAATCGAAGCGGGAACCTTCCAGCGCAGCATCTGCTCGATGGCGATGTCCTTATACTGATTGATATACTGCTGGTAACGCTCGTTCCACTTCATCTGGGCTGTCGAGGTGACGGCCGTCAGCAGGAAGGCAACGAGGAAGGCCAGCTTGGCCAACCGCTGGCGCAGCTGCTCGGCCTCCGACTTGCGGATGCTGAGCTTGATTTCACAGGTATTGTCGTAAGTCTGGCTGACGATACGTGGCGCCATTTCCTTGACCACGCGCATAACATCGTTCATCATAGGGTAAGCAAACTGATAGCTGACGACCTCCTCCACCTGTCGCGTCTCCACCTCGCAGTGGGCAATGGCATCAGCGGCAGCCTCGCGATAGGCCACGATGAGACCGCTGGTGCCGAGATTGACGCCGCCGTAGTAGCGGACGACGACGATGAGGATGTCGGTCAGTTCGTTAAAGTTGATTTGTCCGAGAATGGGCTTGCCCGCCGTGCTCGAAGGCTCGCCGTCGTCGTTGGCGCGAAAGTCCGCACGCTCAGGGCCGAGCATATAGGCGTAGCAGACGTGACGGGCGTCGTAGTACTTCTTACGGTAACCGTCAAGCAGCGTCCTAACCTCGTCGACGGTCTCAACGTGGTGGGCAAAGGCGAGGAACTTGCTACGCTTCTCGGTGTAGTAGCCCTCGCCTCCTTTATTAGCTATGGTCTTAAATTCGTCGGTCACGACAACTTGTGGATGACTAATCCTGAGCGGAGCTTCGGCTCGAACCAGGTGGCCTTCGGCGGCATGATCTTACCGCTGTCGGCAATATCCATAATCTGCTGCATCGAGACGGGATAGAGAGCCAGCGCGGCACGCATCTCGCCGCTGTCGACGCGACGCTTCAGCTCGCCGAGACCACGCAGGCCGCCAACGAAGTCGATGCGCTGCGACGAGCGCAGGTCGCCGATGGCGAGAATCTGGTCGAGGATGAGTCGGCTGGAGATGTCGACATCGAGCACGCCGATGGGGTCGCTGTTGTCGTAGGTGCCCTCCTTGGCCTTGAGGCTGTACCAGTGCTGGTCGAGATAGAGCGAGAACTCGTGCAGCTGCTGGGGCTTGTAGATGTCGGTACCCTTGTCCTCGACGATGAAGTTCTGCTGCAGTTTCTCGATGAACTGCTCTGACGTCAGGCCGTTCAGGTCCTTCACCACGCGGTTGTAGTCGAGGATGGTGAGCTGCGAAGCCTGGAAGCAGACAGCCATGAAGTAGTTGTACTCCTCGTCGCCTCGATGGTTGGGGTTCTGCTTCTGTTTCTCTGCTCCGACGAGTGCAGCGGCAGCCGAGCGGTGATGTCCGTCTGCAATGTACATCGTCGGCATCTTCCCGAACTCGGCAGTAATCAGGTCGATGTCCTGCTGGTCGTTAATCACCCAGAACTGATGGCGGAAACCGTCGATGGGCGCAATGAAGTCGTACTCGGGCTCCGTCTGGGCGTAGCGCACCAGCAGGGCGTTGAGCACCTCGTTGTCAGGATAGGCGAAGAACACGGGCTCGATGTTGGCGTTGTTCACGCGGACGTGCTTCATGCGGTCCTCCTCCTTGTCGCGGCGCGTCAGCTCGTGCTTCTTGATGCGGCCCGCCATATAGTCGTCGGTATGTGCACACAGCACAAGGCCGTACTGCGTCTTGCCCTGCATCGTCTGCGCATATATATAATAATGTTCGCGCGCGTCCTGAATGAGCCAGCCGTTGTCCTGAAACTTCTTGAAGTTCTCAGCGGCACGCTCGTAGACGCGCGGGTCGTACTCCGACGTTCCCAAGGGGAAGTCGATCTCGGGCTTGATGATGTGGTACAGACTCTTCTCGTTGTCGCCGGCCTCAGCGCGGGCCTCCTCGCTGTCGAGCACGTCGTAGGGGCGGCTCTCCACCTGCTCCACCAGCTCCTTCGGCGGGCGGATGCCTTTAAAGGGTTTTACTATCATAGTTCTTTCTTGATTTTTTCAATCATCTCCTGATACTCGGCATCGGTCAGATACACCTTGCCGGGATTCATCTGAAACGTGCCGCCGTAGTCGGGACCGTCGACATACTTCGGTGCCAGGTGGAAGTGCAGGTGCGACAGCTTGTCGCTATAGGCACCGTAGTTAATTTTCTCAGGGTTGAAGGCCTTCTGCATGGCGCGCGTCACGCGGGCGACGTCGGCCATAAAGGCGTTGCGCTCCTCGTCGGTGAGTTCGTTCAGGTCGTTCACATGGTCCTTGTAGGCCACGAGGCAACGTCCGCGATAGGTCTGCTCCTTGAACAGGAACGCGCGCGACACGCTGAGTTCGCAAATCTCGATCATCAGGTCGTGAAGCGTCTGGTTGTTGGTGCAGTAGAGGCACTGCTTAGGGTCGCTTTGCATAGTCGTTTTCGATTTATAAATAATTTAGCTGCAAAAGTACGGAAAAGTTCTGAATTATCAAAATTATTTAGTATTTTTGCAGGCAGAAAAATAGAAAAAGGTCTGATAAATAAACATGTCAATGAACAACAAAGGTTTTAAGTTTGTTTTTGGTGCCGCCCTTGCGTGTGCCGTTTGTGCTGGTTGCGGCCAGCATAAAGCAGTAGTAGACAGTGGAGAAGTACCCGACTACTGGGAGCAGAAAGTCTATGGCGATTCGCTATCAGCTTTCCCCAGCAGCCCTGATGACTATGATGTCTATCCGTTTGGAATGAAGTTCCAACCGCTTGACGATCTGTCGTTTCTGCCCCACACCGTATTGGAAGACTACTGGAAGACGAAGCACTTGCTCTCATTCAAGAACTTCGGCAACCATCTGGTCTTCGAGGAGTATCCCGTTGAGAGCAATGTGAACAGTTACCCGATTATCTACGCCAGCATAACTGACAGCAGAATCCTCCTGAACAAAGGCATCTTCACAGGAATGAGCCGAGCCGACGTCTTGCGCCTGTTGAAGTTGAAGAATGTAAGCAGCAACATTCAGAAGGTCTGTTTAACGACCAACCGCGATGCCTCCGTAACCTTCAACTTTGCCGACGGGCTGCTGAAGAAAGTCGTCATCAGAACAGACCGCGAGCTGTTGCGCAACCCCGATCCCGTATTCGAGAACCGTCATGCAGGACAGGTCAAGGGGTATACTGGGAAACGGCTCTACGCTGTCAGGCAGGAGGCTGACGACTGGCTCTCTTCCGTCTGTTATGTCAACGAGCAAGGCGACACTATCGTTCCTTACGGGCGTTACATCTACTGCGTGAGCGACAGCATTGCCCCCATAGGCTTCGTGTGGGAATCTGGTGCGAAAGGCATACCCTGCATCAATACCGAGGGACAAGAACTGTGCCGCGCTATGATCGTCGACAACCTCACGCCCGACTATCTGCATGAGGGCCACTTCCGTATTGTCAACGAATCGGGACAGATAGGGTTTGCCGATTCACTTGGTCATGTTGTGATTACTCCCCAGTACAAGTACGCCTATCCTTTCGAAGGGGGACGGGCCAAAGCGACGAACACCGGCCGGAAGAATAATCCGAACGATGAGCATTGGGAATGGGTGAGCGACGACTGGTTCTATATCGACTACCAAGGTCGAAGGCTGCCATAAACAAACACAAACCGGGGGCTCCAAACGCATTTGTTCAGAGCCCCCGGCCTATTAGTTATTAAGGTAAAATTACTTGTTCACCTGGAACTTGGTGTCGCCGTCCTTGAAGAAGGCATTAATCTGCTTGGCGGCAGCGATACCGGCGTTGATGTTGGCCTCAGCCGTCTGAGCGCCCATCTTCTTCGGTGTTGAGAAATAGCGGCCCTCAAACTTCTGGAACTCGTCGTTGGCATCGGGCATGATGTCGGTGACGAACTTCAGGTCCTCGCGCTCTGCCATCAGCTTCAGCAGCTCGGGCTCGTTGATGACCTCCTTGCGGGCGGTGTTCACGAGTATGCCGCCCTTCTTCATCTTGCCTACCAGCGCGTAGTTGATGCTCTGCTTGGTCTCGGGCGTAGCGGGGATGTGCAGCGAGACGACGTCGCACTGCTCGAACAGAGCGTCCTGATTCTCAACAGCGTGAACGCCGGCCTTCTCGATAACCTCAGCGGGGCAGTAGGCGTCGAAGGCGTAGACCTCCATGCCAAAACCCTTGGCGATGCGGGCCACGTTGCGTCCAACGTTACCGAAGGCGAGGATACCCAGCTTCTTGCCGAGCAGCTCGGAGCCGCTCTTGCCGTTGTAGAAGCCGCGAACGGCCATCACCAGCAGACCGAACACCAGTTCGGCCACAGCGTTGGCGTTCTGTCCGGGCGTATTCTCAGCCACGACGTTGTGGGCTGTAGCGGCAGCAAGGTCGATGTTGTCGTAACCGGCACCTGCGCGAACCACAATCTTCAGCTGCTTGGCAGCGTCGAGCACTTCGGCATCGACCTTGTCAGAGCGGATGATCATAGCGTCGGCGTCCTTCACTGCGTCGAGCAGCTGAGCCTTCTCCGTATATTTCTCGAGCAGCACCAGCTCATTGCCGGCTGCCTCAACTTCTGCTTTGATTCCGTTCACGGCAGCAGCTGCGAACGGTTTTTCTGTTGCAACAAGAATCTTCATGACTTCAATTCTTCAATATTTCAATTCTTAATGATTTGCCTCAAACTCCTTCATGCAGGCGACGAGGGCGTTGCAGCCTTCGATGGTCTGGGCGTTGTAGCAAGAAGCGCGGAAACCACCAACACTGCGGTGACCCTTCACGCCAACCATACCCTTCGAGGTTGCGAAGTCGAGGAAGTCCTTCTCCAGCTCCTTGTACTCGTCGGCCATGACGAAGCAGAGATTCATCAGCGAACGGTCCTCCTCCTTGGCAGTACCGCGGAAGAGCTTGTTGCGGTCAATCTCACCGTAGACGATTTCTGCACGCTGCTTAGCCAGCTTGTCCATAGCCTCGACACCACCGTTCTTCTTGATCCAGCGGAGGGTCTCAAGAGCAGAGTAGATGGGCACTACAGGAGGTGTATTGAACATAGAGCCCTTATCGACGTGTGTGCGATAGTCGAGCATGGTAGGAATCTCGCGAGGAGCCTTGCCCAGCTTCTCGTCCTTCAGGATGATGATGGTGACACCGGCCATGGCGAGGTTCTTCTGAGCACCAGCGTAGATGGCGTCGTACTTCTTCACGTCGATAGGACGGCTGAAGATGTCTGAAGACATATCGGCAATCAGGGGAACATTCACGTCGAGGTCCTTGCGAATCTCAGTACCGTAGATAGTGTTGTTGGTCGTGATGTGCAGATAGTCGGCGTCAGCGGGAACCGTCCAGTCCTTGGGGATGAAGGTGTAGTTGGCGTCAGCTGAAGAAGCCACCTCAACGACCTCACCGAAAAGCTTAGCTTCCTTCATGGCCTTCTTTGCCCAAACACCAGTGTTCAGGTAGGCTGCCTTCTTAATCAGGAAGTTGTAGGGAATCATGCAGAACTCGAGGCTTGCACCACCACCAAGGAAGATGACGGAGTAGCCCTCGGGAATGTCGAGGAGCTCCTTTACCAGAGCTACAGCCTCGTCAACGACGGGCTGGAAATCCTTTGCACGGTGGCTGATCTCCATCAGAGAGAGACCTG
>CAMHHO010000012.1:0-46101 GCA_946184965.1 uncultured Prevotellaceae bacterium
TTCTTTTAGTCGCTACGCTTTGTAAAAGCGCTAAAGCGAGTCCTTTTTTACCTTTTTACTTTTTTACCTTTACTTGATGACTTTCTTGCCGTTCACGATGAACACGCCCTTCTGAGCGCTCTTCACCTGCTGGCCAGCGAGGTTGTAGACAGTACCGTTAGCCTTCACAGTCTCAACGCTCTTGATGCCAGTAGCACCGCCGAAGCCGATGAACTCACGGCCATTAGCATTGACTTCCAGATAAGCCTTGCCGGCAGGAATCTTCACACCTTCAGCGAGCAGGTAGAAGCCAACATCGTGACTGCCATTAGCCAGCACGTAGATGCTGCCGTTGCCAGCAACCGTACCGTTAGAAACCTTCAGGTCAGAGTCAACTGAGCCAGCCTCAACGTCGAATGTGGGAACAATTTCACCAGAACCCTCAACCAGCACACCAACGCCGGCGGGAACCTCCTGGCTGTCAACAGTGGTCAGCTGAACACTGCCATCAACGTATTTTGCAGCATAGACGGTTGCATCATTCAGCTTAGCAGCCTTGTCAAGGCTACCGAACGAAGCCCAACCAGCATCAGCAATAGTAACAGTACGATAAAGCAGCATGTCGGTCACAGTGACATTAGCGTAGTTAGCACCCTTAATGGCATTTACGTGTGCATAGTCATATGTGGTCAAGTCAACATTAACTATACCCTCAACAGGAGCATCAGTAAGCTGAACATAGCTTCCACCATTATTATCACCACCGCCATTTCCTACTTCAAGGCGATTCAGCATTATACGAGGTGTACCTTCTGTGACAGTAAGAATCAAATTAGAATATTCAGAGATATCGGCAAAATTTAAATAGACAACACTACCGTCTCCATAAGGCTGACCAGTAGAGCTACCTACTACATAGGCACAACCAGCACTGGAGGAAGTCGTAGGCACATAGTTGTCATCCCAATGCTTGAACATGCCTGCAGTCAGCGTTGTGTAACCGTCTGCCAGTTCCAGACCGCTGATAGCATCGGTAATAGCCGTAGCAGCAGCTTCCAGTTCCTCAGCCGAAGTTGCATCCTCCAGAGCACTCTTAGCATCATCGATAGCAGAAGCCAGAGCGCTGTAGCTCTCCTCGGTCTTGCCCACGGCATTCACAGCCTCACCCTGAGCAATAGCTTTCGACAGCTCGTTCTTGGCAAAAGCCAGAGGATCTTCATTCTCAGTCAGCAGCAGATACCACACAGTGCCCTTGTTAGAGTTGTCCCAAGGCAGGCAGATGCAGTTGAGATCCTGCTTTGCATACTGCGTCAGGTCAACCTCGGCAATACCATTTTCATCGGCCTGGACCTCGAGGAACACATACTTACCAGCCTCTTCCTCAGTATAGTCGCCAGCATTCTGCTTGGCATCAATCTCATGATTCATATAGAGCACGAGCTTCAGGTTAGGAGAAGTAACCATAGTCAGCTTGCTGTAAGCGGAGAGGTCGGCTATAACATCCTTGTTTCTTTGGCCAACCACAACATCACCATTGCCAAGCACGATGGGGTGCTCATCAGCACCTAAGCCAATTTTCGGCTGAAGGCTGGGGAATTTTTCGGTGAAGTCTACAAAGTCACCATCGGGCTTGCCGGGATCCTCTTCATCTTCCTCTGCAATAATTTGAGGCTTAACGTCATCGGGACCGTATGTTTCAACATACATGTCGCTAATCTTTACCTTACCACTATTACCTAAACCTGACAGGCAGATTTCCGTCAACTTCAAAATATAGTCAGTAGAGTAACCGTTGGCTTGCGACAGAAAATCATAGATTGGAATTTCAACAACACCATCGTTAGTTTCAGCTACTAGATTTTTAAAGGCATCTTCCCGATATGCACCAGATGCATTGAGGAACAAAGCGATATTCGAACCACCCTGATAGAAAAGGACACGGAATCGATCACCCTCCAAGATTTCATAATTAATCACCAACTTCTTCAGGTCAGAGATGTCATTGAACACTTGATTAGTATTATCCTCGTTAGGAAGCAAACCAATGTGACGAACCTGATTATACCAACTTTGTGTCCACGAAAACGATTTTGTTTCGGAATTCCAGACTGCGTTTGTGTTTGAGGGATTTGCAAAGGTAGCATGGAATTGCTCCTGCGCACTCACGCTCCCTGCCACGCAAAGCAGGGCGAGCGTCATAAACAATTTTGTAAATCTTTTCATGTTGTTTGAAAATTTAGTTATTAAAATGTGAATTAGATTGATTTCGGGGTGCAAAGTTACGGCAAATGGGCAACAGGGGGCGTCAACTTCATCTCATGTAGTTATAAAATTGTCTCACGTCGCAGAAAACAGCCCCAAATCGATGACACCGATGACGATGACACCGATGACACCGAGGGCATTTATATTTTCGTGGCGACAGTTAGGTAGTAATAATTGTATAATTATATGTATACTTATTTATATATATATTAATTTGTTTATTTAGACATAATCCAAACAGCGCAAGCCGTCTCTCCCCGCTCCGAAAAAATAAAAATATGCCGCTGTCATCGCTGTCATCGGTGTCATCGCTGTCGCCGTCGATGGCAAAAATACGTAACACACTGAAAAATAGCAATATACGAACATGTAGACGCAAAAACCGGCATCAGCACCCCGATGACAGCGATGACAACACCCCCCGTTTTATCATTTCCCCCGCCTAACTGGGCTGTTTAGTCCGCCTAAAACGGCCATTTAGTCCGGCCAAAAGGGTAGTTTGCCCGGAGCAACAAAAAAGAACAGCGGCGTTCCATGATTCTTTTAGAACTCTATCTCCACATCAAAGATACTAAAGAAAGTTTTCGCCAGCACCTTGTCGAGGTATTCTGATTTAACGAAAACATGATGAGAACTTATAACATCCGAGGTCTTAAAGTAATTCATGATATGAGTAATGAAGTATGACTGACGAAGCATAGGCTTGTTAAGCCAGTCATTCTTCAACTCAATTGTATATTGCGGATTGTGGTTTTTCGTCGATATAAGAACAGCATAAAACAACCCGTCCTCATCTTCCTGAAGGCGACAAGGGGAGACAACAACTGCCGGGTGAGCCTTAAACTCACCATCAGGAAGCAAGAAAGGGACCTCTACGATTTCTCCTGGCCTGACTTTATTTACAGCCATTTCTCCAATCCTTTAGCAATCCTGCCACTATTGGCTTTTACGATATCAGCGGGCATCGTATCATCCTCTATCAAAATAGGTGACGGTTCGCCCTGCATTTCAAGCTCCATTTGTTCGTCAGTCATGGTTGACAGTCGGTGAACCTTGGAAGGCCTACGAGTTATGACCATTCCCTCCTCGTCTGCCATCGAAGCGCTCAGCAGGGTAATCAAGGTCAGCTTTGCCTTGCTACTGGCAGACTTAATCTGCTCCCAGTAGTTTCTCGTTTCACTGTCTAATGCAATCGCAGTCATATAATTCATCTTTCTTAGTCCGCCGCAAAGATAACAACTTTTCCTGAAACCGCCAAATTATCATAGTGTTTTTTACAAGTCGAGGCTGAAATACGAAGTAACGAGGAAAGAAGTGGGGCGCACCTTTCGGCACGCCCCCTTCGTTCTGTTTATCGCTTGTAATGTGCGATGCAATCTGCTATTAGTCCTCGTCGACGAAGATGATGTCGCGGCTCAGGATGTTGCTGGGATCGTCAATCTTCGGCTCGTCAAACACGCCCATTGAGGCCTGCATCAGTTCGGTCGACTCCAGCAGAGTCACCTCAATCTGGGGAATTTCATATATCTTTTTCATAATCTATCTTTGTTTTGTCTTTTAGTCGCTACACTTTGTAAAAGCGCTAAAGCGAGTCCTTTTTTACTTTTTACTTTTCACTTTTCACTTCACAACAGCTTTCTTGCCGTTCACGATGAACACGCCCTTCTGAGCGTTCTTCACCTGCTGGCCAGCGAGGTTGTAGACGGCACCGTTAGCCTTCACGTTCTCAACGCTCTTGATGGCTGTTGCCTCACCGTCGAAGCCGATGAACTCGCGGCCGGCAGCGCTGACCTCCAAATAAGCCTTGCCGGTGGGAACCTTCACGCCATTAGCCAGCAGATAGAAGCCTATCCCATTGTCGCCATTAGCAAGGACATAGATGTTGCCGTTGCTCTCTACTCTGCCATTGGAAATATTCAGGTCGTTATCAACGCTTTCGGCACTTTCCTCATAGCTGTACTCGTATTCACCTGCTGCAGCCTTCACGATGACGGCTGTGTTTTGGGGAACCGTCGTCACCTCAGTCAGCAAAAGGCGGCCATCCTCGTACTTCGCGGTATAAGCCACTACATCACCGCTGTAGCCGACAGGCTTGGCACTGCCGCATGTGGCCCAGCCAGCGCTGCCAACGGTAAAGGTGGCAGGACTCTTGCTGAAATAGCACGATGTGACCGTGATGGGCTCAGAGGGAATGGCCCAAAGGTTGAAAATAGTCAGGTCTTGAACGACACTGCCTGTCAACTCTAACTCATACTTCTCCAAGCCCTCGAGAGCGTAGAAAGGCTCGTTGGAGTTGCCGTAAGCATGGATATACCAGTCAGCCGGAGCTTTTCCATCGAACTCAAGCACAATCTTCTGATAGCCCTCTTCAACCTCCTCGGTAGCATCAAGGGGCTTGTACTGGAACATGTTTTGCAACTGGCCAGTGGCCGTAAAGGAGGCAGCAAACAGATTGTCCTTCGGGTCGCCTTCAAGCAGCGTGCTGGGAGCAATCGGTTCGATGGTGACATCGTCCTTTCCACCCTTCAGGGCAAGCGGCGTCTGGTCACCGTCGGCTGTCTCCAGATACATTTCTGTTATCGTGATGCTGGTCCCTTCTGCGACAGGGTTCTCGTTGTTAAAGACTGTAACCTCGTCAATTTTATCCTTGCCGGAACAATCAGTCTCAAAAACCTCCCAGTTGTCAGAGTCACGATAGCCACCGTCCCAGACTGCCCATCGTCCGACCTGATCAGAACCGAACTTGATGACTAACTTCGCATAGCCCGAGACATCAAGGTCCTTCAGCTGGAAGACATTCGTCTGGTTTTTCGTCACTGTATACTTGGCGGCAAACAGGTTCTCCTTCGGATCGCCTTCCAGGCCCAAGGTACTAGGTGCAATGGGCTCAATTATCACGCCGCTGGAACCACCCTTGAGGGGAATTGGCTTGGTGTTGTCGTCTGCACACACGCTTCCCACCATCGTGAGGAGCATCAAACTTGAAAGTAATACTTTTTTCATTGTCGTTTTAAGTGATTAATGAATAATGTGATTTTGGTTTTATACAATACAGGGTGCAAAGGTAGAACAAATTTTCGATACAGCAAATTATTTAGCCGTTTTTTTCTGTCGTGCAGCCCCACAAGCGTAAAAACGCCCCTAATCGATGACACCGATGACGATGACACCGATGACGATGACACACCGATGACAGTGGGGCTATTTGTAGCAATAGAAAGAAGTGGGGCGCACCTTTCGGCACGCCCCCTTCGTTCTGTTTATCGCTTGTAATGTGCGATGCAATCAGCTATTAGTCCTCGTCGACGTCGAAGAACATCTCGGTTTCACGGGTTAAAGGATCACTAGTCTCTTCGGAATAGACGCCCAATGAGGCCTCCATCAGCTCGGTCGACTCAATCAGCATTACCTCAATCTGGGGAATTTCATATATCTTTTTCATAATAATATCGTTTTTTCTTTTTTACCTTTTTACTTTTTTACCTTTACTTAATCACCTTCTTGCCGTCGATGATGAAGATACCCTTCTGAGCGTTCTTCACCTGCTGACCAGCGAGGTTGTAGATAGCACCGTTCTTCTTTACGGGCTTTACAGCGTTAACGGAAGTTGCCTCGTCAGCGAAGCCAATAAACTCACGACCACCAGCATTAGCAACCAGATAAGCCTTCCCTGCAGGAACGCTTGCGCCTGTTGCAAGCTTGTAGAATCCTATGCCGTCAGAACCTTTGGCCAGTACATAGACAGAACCATTGCCAGTGACGCTACCATCAGAAATTTGAAGGTCGTTAGTTTCTATTTCATCTGCCTCATCAACAACGGGAAGTTGGATAACGCCATTTCCTTCCTTCGCCTTAATAATAACGGCTGTATTAGCAGGAACAGTTGTTACGGGAATGAGCTTTACATAAGAGCCCTTTAGCTCAACTGCATAACCAGCCTCAGCATTAAGGAGAGTGACGGGTTTGTTATAGCTGAAAGATGCCCAACCGGCAGGACCTGCAGTTAAAGCTACACTTTCAACTATATTCGGTAGCTGAACAGAGAAATTCTTGAAATAATACACATTAGCCTCAACGTCTTCATTTAGGTTGAATGCGATAGACTGGAATTTCTTCGTATCATGACTGGGAACGGTCAATTCTTTCTCGAATGATTGCCATGATGTTGTGAAATTAATATTACTATCAAAACCTCCACCAATGTAATCACCAGGTAATGCATGGGTTTGTGTAGAAGCTGTACCAGCGGCGTCAGCTTTGTAATCAAACTTTACAAGTAACTTTGTGCCGACAGGGTATTGTTCAGGAAGCTGAATCCAGAACTGAGCATCCCAGGCTGCTTCCTTCCACATCAGACCGCCCCACCATTCTTTTTTCTGCTCACCATTTTCATCAAGATCTGGAGTCCTTACCTCATTATTGACAAACTTGATAACGCCATCCTCAATAGTGGGATCCTTTGTTACACCGTTCTCAGTAGAACTGATCCATTCTTTTGCTCGGTAGCAGGAGAAATCATCACCTGTGAAATCAGTGTTTGTCAGGACATTCTCCAACCAACCATTTTGCCCTGTTGAAGCAACGGGAGCATCTGGTACAATCTGATAGATTTCAATCTTTTGAATAATAATGGTGCCTTCCAATTTTCCAACGCGCATAATAATATGGGTATTGCCGCCATATGCATTATTCTGTCCTGCATAGGGGAAATTATTGAAGTTAGCCTGAGCAACTACCCAGTCTTCACTTTCCGTAATGGCAAGATTTGCTGTCGCACCAGCACCCCAAGGATCCATACTCAACTCTGCAGTTCCAGCTACGGTGGATTTCATCGTGAATTTTGCAACATAGTTAGCACCTTTGTCAGGAATCATCCAGTCAGCAACGAAAAGTTCCGCGTCACCGTTGTTAGTCTTAGCTTCGGGATTCACAATCTTCAAGCCACCGTCTGCAATTGTTGCAGTCTTAGAAAAATCGGAGTGCGTGTAAAATGGATAACCACCCATAGTCGAAAAATCATGAGCCTTGAAGAGAACTTCCTTGTCGGCACTTGCACTTACTCCACCCAGCACCAGCAGGGCGAGCGCCATTAAGCTTTTAGTAATTTTTTTCATGTTGATAAATAGTTTAATTGTTAATAATTTGGTAAATAATTAGTTCAATCGCTTTTGATAATAAATTAATCGGCTGCAAAATTACTATATATATATGATACGCGCTTTTCTATTTGTCTCATGTGTTGGCGCGTTTGTCTCATTTGTCTCATTTCCACATCTTTGGCAGGGAATTCCGGCTTTGGCAGGCTGTCATCACGAAAAGTTCGTCACGAACAATTCGTGATGAATACAGCCAATTTTCTTCTCCTTTTTTTTATGGACAGGCATAAATAACAAGAAAGGGGCGCCCTAAAGCGGGGCGTCCCTTCACAAGCAGGTTGAGTATTTGTTGCAATAATGCTATTCAGCGTAGGTGATTGTCAGTGTCTTGATGCGTAGTTGGGTTCCACCCTTTCCCTCAGAATGATCGTTAACGATTGTGACAGTTGAAGCGCTTAAATCGCTAAACGAAACCCTCGTGTCGCTTTCCTTTTTGATGTTCACCTTGCTACCACCATCAGCGTAAGCCATATCGTTGCCGTTATACTTGGTAGAGCCTGACGGGTCGGTTGTCTCAATATCAATCTTGACAATCTTCTTGCTGGCCGTAATTTTTATGGTGTTCTTAGCATAAATGCGTATAGAGGCATAGGTTCCACCATAAAATGCGGGAGCAGTAGAGCCTTCACCCTTGTCGAATACAATCTTTGTACCGTCAGAGAGCGTCTTTTGGGTGGCAGCACCCTTGTCCTCAAAGCCGAAGTCGGCAGCGGCAATGCTGATGGAAGCACCACTAACTTCGCCACCTTGACCTCCAGGCGTGTCGCCACCACCGCCGCCACCAGGCGTGTCGCCGCCCTCGATGCTGACGAAGTAGGCGTTCATCACCTCAATCTTGCCATTATAGGAGCCGCGGGTGCCGATGATAGTCAGCGTGCAGCCGTTCTTGATGCCCTTGGCAGCCACCAGCTCCTGGAACTTCTTCTTCTCGCCTCCCTTCTCGGAGAGCAGGCCGTAGACGTAGACGGAGCCTGTAGCGTCTTCAAGGTCGAAGTTGCCGTATTGGTCGTTGTCCTTCAGGTTCTTCACCGTACCAGTCAGCTGATACCAGACGTCGTTGCTCTCGGCGGCAGCATTGAAGTCGGCCACCGAGACGGCCTTCACTTCGCCGCCAGGCTGCGGAGTCGGCGTTTCACCGCTGCTCTCCGTCTTGCCGTTGAGTGAGTAGAGGTATGCCTTGCCCTGTGCAGTCTCATAAGTGCCACCGTAATTGTAAAGATTGCCGTAAATGATAACCTCGTCGCCTACCTTCAATACATCGCCGCTTTCATAATCTTTGTTGCCTAAGTATTTGCCAGCATATACGTAGAAAGTATTGTTGGTAGTACCATCATCGGAGATATAAAAATCAGCTGTTTTGGGGTATTTCCCCTCGCCGTAGTTGTACTTTATCTCAGCGACCTTACCCTTGATGTAGTAAGCTTCGGAAGAAGCCTCTTTGTCGCCCAGTTTTGCGGCAACAGAATTTGCAGCCACAGCGTTGAAGGGGTTGTTTAGCGTGCCGTCACCTTTAGCTTCGCCTTGGGGCGTATCACCGCCCTCGTTACCCTCAATTGAGACTATGGTACTGCTTTGGTTAATCTCTGGAGTGACATTGTCGTCCTTTACGTATTTCTTCAGCTTACCCTTGACCACAACAACAGCACCAGGCTTCAGATCGTTCTTAGATGAGAAGTCAGCCCCGTCTAAGCCCTTTCCACTATACACCTGTAGTTGTTTCGTGGCTGTACCGTCGTCAGAAATATAATAGGTTATGCTCTTGTATGTGCTGTTATATTGTTGCACTGAGACAATTATACCCTTGACGAAAGCATCGGTCTTCGACTCTCCAGCGTTATCATAACCATTGATGATTTCTAGGGCTTTAGAGACGGTCAATGGAGCCTCTGCGGTTCCCAATCCCTCATCAGGAGTATCAGGAGTGTCCCCTTCTTCAGCAATTCCTTCCATCATCTTGAAACTTTGCAACTCCCAAGTGGTAGAAGCTGTAGCAGGTGCCTTAAACCAGAAACCTATATAGACGGATTCTTGGCCAACAAGTTCTGCGGGCAACTGAATCTCCCCCGATGAGTAGAGCGTCCAATCAGAGTAAGGTGACGCTACTGGTTTGAATTCTAATTCCTTCCAAGTTGCCGTATTGGCATTGGTACCATCAAAACTGGTAGACGCATAAACCTTATGGTAAGATTCCCAACCCGTTACGTTATTGGTGTACTTTATGGTGTGGTTAAAAGATAGTTTAACATTCTCGTAGCCGACAGTGCTTATGGCGGGTGAGATGAGCCATCCCTCCACTGCCTTGTTCGACTTGTCGCTAGCGCCGTCCCACTTCTGGTACCCCGTAGCTTGAGCATAGCTATTGCCTTTGCTCCATGGCTGTGCTCCTGATGTTACTTCTTGAAGAGTCCACCCGGTGTTCAGATTGGCCGATTGGTAGGGCAATGCCCCTGTTCCGCCTTTGGGAACTGGATACGGGTACGGTTCGGGAACGTCCTCACAAGCGGTGAATGTCATGGCTGCGATGGCCAGGGCCATGACGCTGTACAGTATTTTCTTCATAGTTGTATGTTTTTAATTATCATTCTTCAATCTTCAATTCACAATTTCAATGTCGCTCTCTTTGCGTATGAGAATCTGCCAGGTCCCACTGTAACGAGTGGCAATGCCGGTAATGTTCACTACGCGAGGCTTTTTGTTTACCTCATCGTATGGCAATTTGTTGGCGGCAAACTTTGCGTAAGTGCTAGTGCGAATGACAAGTTTAGATGCTGGGAACCCATTAAGTGTGCGGTTAACGCATCCCCCAACGATGGGGGCGCTATTATCGCTAGGGGCGAAAGTGGCGTCACCATCTGCATCGTTGAAAGTGACGTTCTTGATTCTCACCAATTTAGCACAGTGCTCGTCCATGTTCATATTCACGTCGAAGTCCATCGTGTCCACGAGTTGGATGTCACGATTAGTGAATTTAAAATGTTTCTGGAACACGTCCTTGTTCATGCGCCCGATACTGGTTTCTTGGTAAGGTGCACCTATCTCGGGCTGTTGGCGGTAGCCGCCGACGTAGAGACCCTTCAAGTCGACTATGATTTCCTGACCCTCGGCCAGATAGCCGCTGATGCCGCTCTCGTTGACGGCGACGATGATGGCGCCCGTCTCGTCCTGCATCATAAACTGCTTGTAGATGTTGCCACGTATGTCGTTGGCCGTCACGCGCCCCTTGATTTTCAGGTCCTTGTCTACCAGCGCATTCTGGTCGGTGGTGGCAAAGACGTTGGGATACATCTGCTTCAGCTGGGCAATGGTGACAATGTTGCTGTCGTCGATGCTGCTGTTGCCGTAGAGGCTGGCGCCGTTGGGGGTATAGACATCCCACTCGGTGTCCTGACAGGCCGCGAACAAAAGTGAAAAAGTAAAAAGGTAAAAAGGTAAAAGTGCCTTCTGCCTAATGCTTATCATTGTTTTCATAATGCTCCTCCTTTCTTTAGAATTGGTAGTTAATCAGCAGCATACCGTTGATGCCGTTGGCATAGAACTTACGCGGACTCTGCTGGAAGCGGTAGGCATTGTTGGTACGCTCCTCCTCCTGCTTGGTGTCGAGACGGTTCTGCTCCATACCGCCGGTACAGATCTTGATGTTGTTCAGGATGTTGGTCAGCATCAGGTTGAAGCCGATGCGGCGGCCCTGCTTCAGGCGGAACGTCTTGCCGATAGAGGCGTCGAGCATGAAGCCGCCGTCGCCCTTGCTCTGGTCGGGACTGTTGTAGGTCTTCACGCCGTTGACGAGGCTCTTGGGCACCTCGGTCTCGCGGCGCGAGATGGGTGCGAAGTACATATATATATTGTCGTAGTAGTTGCCGATGAGGTCGATATACCAGAAGTTCTTGTGGTAGGCCAGGTCGATGCTGAAGGCGTTCAGCGGGGTGCTGCCCTCGCGCATGCCGTCGATGATACAAAGCTCGTCGACGTAGGTGCCGCTGTTGGAGAGCAGCATGCGCATGTCGGCATTGTTGGTGTACTTGGCTTCGCTGACGGTGCCCAGCAACTTGACGTTCAGCCACTCAGTAGCCCTGACGTTGGCTCCCAGCTCAACGCCGTAGTACTTCTTCTGGATATTCGACAGCGATACGTAGGCAAACGAGCTCTCGATGTCGCTGTAGAAGAGGCTCTGCTCGGTGACATCCTTCAGTTCGGCGTAGTAGGCATTCAGGCTGAGGCTCAGCAGGGCGTTCTTCCACTGGTAGCCGAACTCGCCTGAGAAGATCTTCTCCTGCTTCAGATCCTTCACGAAGTCGTTGTTGATCTGTGCGGCAGCAAAGGACGTACGCGGAGTGGGGGTCTTCCACTCGTAGCCGACGCCGAGGGCGACGGCATGTCCCTTACCGATGTTGATGTTGGCACCGGCCTTGCCGCCTCCATCAAGGAACTTGGCCGTGCCGCTCTTGCCGTAGCTGTTGTCGGCAGCCATACCGTTGCGCATCTTACCGTCGCGCTGCATGGTAGTGCCAGCCAAGCGGCCCGAAACGAACAGGTGGGTGAACCGCAGGTCTTTCGAATAAGAAGCCCACGCCTGTGCCTTCTTGACGAGGATGTTATAGTCGTAGCCGAAGGTGTCGCCGACCTTTACCTCCTTGGGCGACGTGCCTTCGTTCATGTCGTAGAAGACCTTCGGCGACAGCGAGCCGAAGTCCTTCAGGGCGTAGGTGTTGACGTTATGGAACTTGGCATTGCCAAGCAGGTCGTCCATCGTCTGGTAGTGCATGCCTGTGTTCGATGTCAGCTGCAGTCCGGCGTTCAGTGCCGAGCTGGTGGTCAGCTGCTTCTGCAGGTTCGTGGCCAGGTTGAACTGCAACTGGTCGTCGTGGAAGCGCTGCACGTAGTACATGGCGTCCTGTCCCTCGGCGGCCATCAGACTGTTGGCGTAGTAGAGGCGGCCCCAGTTAATCTGGCGGTTGTCTTCCGAAGCACTCAGGTAGTCGTAGGCGGCCTTCCAGTTCTCGTAGGCGGCCTCGTCACGGAAGAGCGTGGCCTCGGGGTTCCAGACATTGAAGTTGAAGCTCGGCATCAGCGAGTAGTAGTCAGGCTCGGGGTTCGTACCGCCGTTGTAGGCCAGTCGGCTGTTGCTGTAGGTGGTATAGCGGCCGAGGAGCGTGGTGATGAGCTTCGTGTTGTCGTCTATCTTCCAGTCCCACGTCAGCAGGGCGGCGGGCGAGAAGTCCTTCACGATGCGGGCGTTGCGCTTCTTGCCGTCCTGGTAACCCCAGTTGGGGTTGTAGTTGTGGGTGCCGGCTATCCAGTACATCTCGTCGGTGGCACCGCGCTGTGCGCCACGCTGCGTCGGGTTGCCCCAGGTAACTAATGATACGGAGTGCTGGTTGTTGATGATTTTCTCGGCTCCGAGGAAGTAGCTCAGCGAGTTGTACGACGTTCCCTCGATGGTGCCGATGCCGTTACCCCAGCGGTAGGTCAGGCTGCCGGTCAGGGCCCAGCCGTTCTCCATGACGCCCGAGTTGTAGGTGTACATGGCGCGCATGTTGTAGCTGCGGTTGGCCAGTGCCAGCGAGGCCCGCTGTCCCGTAGCGAAGCTCGACGGGCGGAAGTTGTAGTTGCCTGAGCCGCCGAGGGCACTCATCGAGTAGTTGTTGTCCTCGAAGGGCAGCGACGACTCGCGGTTGCGCGTCTGGTTGTTCAGTCCGCCCACGAAGGAGTAGCCAAACTGTCCTCGCTCAATGTCGTTCACAAGGTTGCCGTTGATGTACATATCGGTGTACTGGGCATTGTACGCACGATACTTGAAGCGGGCCGGACTGAACCGGTAGCCCACCTCGTTGGCATACACATTCCGGTTGGAAGAGATGACCGTGATGTTCTGAGTCGCCGTCTCGTCATCTTCCAACTGCGCCTCAGTGAAGGTGAAAGCCGTCTCGTCCTGCAGCTCGTGGACTACGGAGTCAATAGGCTCCTGAGCCACGGCGGCAGTAGTACAGCATAACCCCATCACTACTAATTTCAGCGTCTTTCTCATAGGATGTCGTTTTTGCGGTTATTGTAATATTTCTCGTTCTTTGAGGGCAAAGTTACGAAAAAAACGTGAGCCGACAAAACTTTTTCGGAAAAAGTATCACCATTTCCGAAAAAAACATTATCTTTGCACAGATTTATTACTGACCGACTATGAAAAGAAACATGACATTCCTGGTGTTCGTCTTGCTATTGGCAACGAGCACAACCCGCGCCCAGACGCGGTATTCGGTTTACGGCATAGGGTTCTATAACCTGGAGAACCTCTTCGACACCGAGCACGATGCCGGTAAGAACGACTATGAGTATCTGCCCGACGGCACCAACAAGTGGACGGAGCTGAAGTATAACAGCAAGCTGAAGAATATGTCGCGCGTGCTCTCCGAGATGGGTACCGACTGGCTGCCTGAAGTGGGATGCGCCGCCATCGGCGTCAGCGAGGTCGAGAATGCCAGATGTCTGACCGACCTCTGCAACCAGCCGCCTCTGAAGGCCAAGAACTTCAAGTTCGTCCATATCGAGGGTCCCGACCAGCGCGGCGTTGACTGCGCCCTGCTCTATAACCCGTCACTCTTCCGCGTGCGCAGCCAGGAGCTCGTACCTTATGTATATACACAGGCCAAGGACGCCGGTCGTGCCACCCGTGGGTTCCTCCTGGTGAACGGTGTGCTGGCTGGCGAGAACGTGGCCATCATCGTCTGCCACCTGCCCTCGCGTGGTGCCGAGTCGTTCTATCGTGAAGAAGGCGGCCGACAGGTCCGTGAACTGAAGGAACGTTTACAAAGGGAAGACCCCAATGTCAAGATCATCATCATGGGCGACATGAACGACGACCCTCAGGACAAGTCGATGGCCGTGGCCCTCGGTGCCAAGCGTAAGATTAAGGATGTGCCGAAAAACGGTCTCTACAACCCGTGGTGGGACGTGCTGGCTTCGGGAACGGGCACCCTGCAGTATGACGGCAAGTGGAACCTGTTCGACCAGATTATCCTGAGTCAGAACCTGCTGCACCAGGAAGGAGCCAACGACTACAACACGCTGAAACTGAGAAGACACCAGATATTCCGCCGCGACTATCTCTTCCAGAAGGACGGCCGCTACAAGGGCAACACCCTGCGTACGCATGCCGGCGGTGTCTGGCTCAACGGCTATAGCGACCACCTGCCCACCGTGGTCTACCTGATGAAGGAACAGCGGCAACGCTAACGATAACGAAAACGATAACAATAACGAAAACATGAGAAGAATACTAACTACTTTGCTGCTGGCATTAGTGACCTTCACGATGTCAGTAGCTGCTAATAAGCGAACCACTGTAACGCAGGTGACGGAAGCAGTAACACTGACTGAAGATGTGGACTATATCATCTCGTCAGCAACGCCCTTCGCCGAAGGAGCCTCCGTCGACATCGTCAACACCGACCACGCCGTGATCATCCTGAACGCCGTGAAGCCCTCGGCAGCCATCAAGATGCTGGCCAACTACGTGAAGATTAACGGTGTCAAGGCTGCAAACAACAACAACTGCCAGGTTAAGATCTACAACCGCGGTGCCATCATCCTGCCCTATGGCAACAGCGCCAAGCCGCTGACCGTCTACTCGGAGCCCGACTTCGGCGGCACGGCTGTCAATGACTTCGGCACTGAGAACAGCGGCGGCTACATGAACACCCTCACAGCGGCCAAGCTGAACAACAAGATACGCTCGTTCAAGCTGAAGCGCGGCTATATGGTCACCTTCTCAACCCTGCCCAGCGGTCGCGGCTACAGCCGCTGCTTCATTGCCGCCGACAAGGATGTGGAAATGGCTTCGCTGCCCGATGTGCTCGACCAGCGCATCTCGTCCTACCGCGTGTTTAAGTGGTATGACACAGGAAAGAAACAGCTGGCCAACAACACGCAAACCGCCGCACTCTCTGCCCTCAACGTGCAGAGCTGCTACGACTGGGGGCAGGGCAACGGCAGTCTGCTGCCCGACTACGAGTGGGTGTCCAACCACATCTATGAGGACTGGCCCTCGTCGGCCACCATCGGCGGTACCTCGCAGTCGCCCCACACCAAGAACAACAACGAGCCGCGCAACTCGTCCGACGACCACCCGCAGGACTTGGCTACCATCCTTGGCAACTGGGAGAACATGATGCGCACTGGCCTGCGTCTCTGCTCGCCGGCCTCATGGGACGGCAGCGACTATGACAACGCAACGGGCTTCCTGGCTCAGTTCCTGGACTCTATCGATGCGCGCGGATGGCGTTGCGACATCATCGACCTGCACTGCTACTGGCCTGAAAACAAGTTCAATAACATCCACAACTGGAGCGATAAGTACAAGCGCCCGATATGGATTTCAGAGTGGTGCTGGGGCGCTTCGTGGAGCAATAACGGTGCCTTTGCCAGCGGAACGACCGAGGCTCAGGTGAAGTCTGCCCTGCAGCGCATCTGTACCAACCTGAACAACTGGAACTACGTGGAGCGCTACTACTATTGGAACAGCGAGCGCGACCCGTCGAAACTATACAAAGACGGCAAGCTGACACCTGCTGGCGAATACTATGCCTCGATGAACTCCGGCTTGGGCTACAATGGCAGGTACGACTTCGTACCCACCACGCCGCGTCAGTATGCCCCCTCGGCCTTCTCAGTAACGGTTGCCGACGGCACGGCCACCATCAAGTGGCGCGACCAGAACGGCGAGTACAACCAGCTGATGCAACTGGAGCGCAAGCTGAAGGGCGGACAGTGGGAACTGCTGGCCGACATCGAGCAGAAGGAGCAGGCCTCCAGCTACACCTACAAGGACGCGAATGCCCCCGAGGGTGCCCAGTACCGCCTGCACCTGATTGACCTCAACGGAACAAGCTACTATACGAATAACGACATGGATGCCGGCGACGCCGTGCAGACCACTGAAGGCGAGACACGCTACGTCGGCGGCAACCTGCTGACGAATGGCGACTTCGACCTCGGCACGCTCGACTGGACGGCTGGTACGGGTGCCGCCATCGGTCAGCCTTACTTCCAGGTGGTGCCCGTCGGCGGCATCGATGGCGGCAGCTACCTGCAGGCCTACGGCTCGGCAGCCATGAACACCGTGCAGTCGCTGAAGCGCTATGTCGCCGTGCAGCCCAATACCGACTACATCTTCCGCTGTGCCTCGCGTAATGGCGGCGCCAACCAGCAGCTGAACCTCAGCGCCGACGACAAGTCGGCTGGCTCGCTCGTGACACGCCTGAAGAACACTTCCGACTGGAACATGCAGTCGGTGACCTTCAACAGCGGCGACAAGAACTACGTGCTCATCGCCTTCAACACGCTGCAGGCCAAAGCACAGTTCGACAAGATGGAGCTGCGACAGCTCTTCACCACCCGCAACGAGGCTGTGGCCGACGGCATGGAGAAACTGCGCAAAGAGGCCAAGGCCGTCATGGCCTACAACGCCGCACCCGAGCTGGCTGCGCTGAACACCGAACTGCAGCAGCGCTTAGATGCTCTCACCACGGCTGACGACGACGCCCTGACCCAGGGCAAGACCGCCATCGCCGGACTGCTGCAGGCACTTACCGATTGTGCGGCCATCGACTCGCTGAACACTATCTATAGCGCCCTTGCCGCTGCAGAAGTTAATTTGCGTGCCTTGGAGGAGAATATTCCCTACAGTGCGGCTGCTTACCGCAAGTATCGTATGGAGCTTCAGGAGGCTGTTGACGAATACCGTTTCATCGACGCCGAGGTGCAGCCGCAGTCGCCCTCGTTCGCCAGCGACAAGGGCTGGGAGACGAAGGTCGGCACCTACACCGGCGGCGACCAGCGCACCAACACCTACGGCGGCAAGAACTGCTGGAATGCCTGGTGGGCAAACGTCAACGCCTCCGTCGGCGCCAAGCAGACGATGGCCATCCGCCAGAAAATAGAAAAGCTGCCCGAAGGCATCTATGCCTTAGAGTGCAAGGGCTCGACGCAGCACTACTGCGTGACCGACCAGCACGGCTACCTTATTTATAATAAAGAGACGCTCGTCACGCCGCCGCTCACCGCCGACTACATGGACCTGCCCACCGTCGGCAACATCTGGCAGACGCTGACCACGCCCCCCGTCTATGTCGAGGACGGCGGCACCGTCACCATCGGTTTCCAAGGCTCTAAGGAGGGCGCAGTCAACAATGCCTGGCACCCCTTCGGCGAGACGGGCAACAACGGCGACCGTCGCGAAGGCTGGTGGTGCGCCACCGACTTCCGTCTGCTCTATCATCCGATGAAGAAGATGACCACCGCAGTCGGACAGTGGGGTACCGTCTGTCTGCCTTATGCCTACGACGTACCCGCCGGTGCCAAGTTCTACCAGATTGCCGGTATTCTGAAGGACCACTCGAAAATCTGCTTGGAGGAAATCAGCGCCACGACCGTCGAGGCAGGCAAGCCCGTCATCTTCCTGGCTGAGGCCGACAGGCTGATATTCAGCGAATATGGCGAGAAGGTGAAGTCGCCCAGCAACTACAAGAACGAGAACAACCTGCGCGGCTTCTTCGAGGCAACGGGTAAGGCTCCCGTCGATTCATACGTGCTGATGGGCGACACTTGGTGCCGCGTGGTATCGACGCGTCCAGCCCTCGTCTCCTACGAAGCCATCATCTACAAGCTCGACGACATGACCGAGCTCGACAGCTGGGCAGGCATGACGATGCCCATCACCGATAGCGACTATACTAACGTTAACGTTAACCTTAACGATAACGAGGACGCCGGCGTGGCCTATACGCTGGGCGGTCAGCGAGCCACGGGAAGGCGCGGCATCGTCATCGAGACCAACGGCGGAAAGACGCGGAAGGTCGTCAGGCGATAGACTGCCAGAGCCAGGCCATATAGCCAAAGAACACCAAAACAAGCACGGCGCCCTCCCAACGGGCGACCGTGTATTTTGTATAGGAGAAGCCCCAGACCATCAGCACGCTCACCATCATCACCGACAGGTCGACCAGCGTGATGCCCTGTATCGCCATCGGACTGATGGTAGCCGTCAGACCGAGGATGAGCAGGATGTTGAAGACGTTTGAGCCGATGACGTTGCCGATGGCGATGGCCGACTGCCCCTTGCGGGCTGCCACCACGCTCGTGGCCAGTTCGGGCATCGACGTGCCGCCGGCCACGATGGTCAGACCAATGACGCCCTCGCTGATGTTCAACTCGCGGGCCACGTCGGTGGCCGAGTCCACAAACAGGTTACTGCCGAAGATCAGGCACGCCAGTCCGATCACCACAAACAGCACGCCCTTCCAGACGCCCATGCTCTCCGCAGTTCCCGTTGACGTTGACGTTGGCGTTGAAAAAGCCACCCTGAACGTATAAACCATAAACACGGCAAACCCCGCCAACAGCAGCAGCCCGTCCATGCGGCTGAGCTCATGCCCGCTGATGTTGCCCGTCGGCAGGAAGTCCATGCAGGCCGCCAACAGCAGCACCGAGGCAATGACGGTAAACGGAATATCCTTCTTCACCGTCGATTTCGCAATCACCATCGGAGCCACCATCGCCGCGCAGCCCACGATGAGCAGCGTGTTGAAGATGTTCGAGCCGACGACGTTACCCAGCGCCATGTCGGGCGTGCCCTTAAGGGCCGACACTAAGCTGACGAACAGCTCAGGTGCCGACGTGCCCGCCGCCACAATCGTCAGTCCAATCACAATCTCGGGCACGTTCATCCGCCGAGCCAGTCCCGATGCTCCCTCCGTCAGTCGGTCAGCGCCCCAGAGCACGAGGGCCACGCCGACTATAATCAATACAATGTCTAACAGCATAATCTTTTTGTAATTCGACCGCAAAGGTAGTAAAAAAACTACCGAAAAAGCAGAAAATGGTAAAAAAAAGCAAATTATAATGCATAATTCATAATTATTGCGTACCTTTGCACTGCAATTGCTTAAGACTAACCATGGGAGAAAGAATCAAGAAGCTTAAAAAGATAAGAATTCATCGCGAGGGCACGAGCGAACTGCTCTATGGTGCCATCGCTATCTTTGCCGTCTGTACCGGTCTGTGGTATGGGCTCTCTGCTATCAGTCCGCTCGCTTGTCATATCGTCATGCCACTCGTCTGTGGCGTATTGGCGTTTGCCTGGCTGATAGCCCTGAACTTCTACCGCTGCCCCATTCGCTACTTCAACGGCGACTCGGAGCGTACGGTTGTGGCGCCGGCCGACGGTAAGATAGTGGTCATCGAGGAGGTTGAGGAGAACGACTACTTCCACGACAAGCGGCTGATGGTCTCGATATTCATGAGTCCGTTCAACGTCCATGCCAACTGGATTCCGGTCGACGGCCGCGTGAAGTTCGTCAACCACAGGGACGGCAACTACCACAAGGCATGGCTGCCCAAGGCCAGCGAGGAGAACGAGCGTGCCGACATCATGATTGAGACGCCCGAGGGCGAGGACATCCTGGTGCGGCAGATAGCAGGAGCACTGGCCCGCCGCATCGTGACCTACGCCAAGGCCGACGAGGACTGCTACATCGACCAGCACCTGGGCTTCATCAAGCTCGGCTCGCGCGTCGATGTGTTCCTGCCACTTAACTCGAAAATCTGTGTCACCATGGACCAGCCGACCACGGGTGACCAAACCGTGATTGCAAAGCTGAAATGAAGAAGCACATACCCAACACGATTACCTGCCTGAACCTGATTTCGGGCTGCATTGCCACCTATTTTGCTTTCCAGGGCAGTTATATGGAGGCGCTGCTGTTCATCGTCATCGGTGCGGTGTTCGACTTCTTCGACGGCATGACGGCGCGGCTGCTCCACGTCTCGTCGCCCATTGGCAAGGAGCTCGACTCGCTGGCCGACGACATCACCTTCGGCTTTGCGCCGTCGGCCATGGTGTTCAGCTTCCTGAGCTCGTTCCACATCCACCTGCCGTTTGTGCCCTTCCTGGCCTTCGTCATAGCCGCCTTCTCGGCCCTGCGTCTGGCGAAGTTCAATCTCGACGAGCGTCAGTCCTTAGGCTTCATCGGACTGCCCACGCCGGCCAACGCCCTGTTCTGGGGCTCGCTGATAGTAAGCCTTAACTTCCGGACGTGGTTTGAGCCTTACCAGCTTCCAGAATTTTGGCTGTACGTTGTTCTGGCGCTCATCCCCGTCAGCTGCTACCTGCTGGTGAGCGAGATTCCCATGTTCGCCCTGAAGTTTAAGACGTGGGGATGGAAGGGGAACGAGGTGAAGTACATTTTCCTGCTCACCTGCATTCCCCTGCTCCTGTTGCTCCAAGTCAGCGGCATCGCCGTCATCATTGCCTGGTACGTCGTGCTATCCGTCGTGACAGGCTGGCGGCGCAAGGCTTAGTTGTGAACCAGCGTGCCTATCTGCTCGCCTTCCATCACCCGCTTCAGGTTGCCTACCACGTCCATGTTGAAGACGTAGATGGGCAGGTTGTTGTCCTGACACATGCAGATGGCCGACATATCCATCACCTTCAGCCGGCGCTCAATGACCTCCTGGTAAGTGATGTCGTCGAACTTTGTGGCTGTCGGGTCCTTCTCGGGGTCGGCGGTATAGATGCCGTCTACGCGCGTACCTTTTAACATCACGTCGGCCTCAATCTCCACGCCGCGCAGAGAGCTGCCCGTGTCGGTGGTGAAGTAGGGTGAGCCGGTGCCGGCCGAGAAGATGCAGACCTCGCCGCGCTCCAGTGCCTCGATGGCGCGCCACTTCGTATAGTACTCGCCGATAGGCTCCATGCGGATGGCCGTCAGCACGCGGTTCTTGACGCCGATGGCATCGAGGGCCGACGACAGCGCCAGCGAGTTGATGACCGTGGCGCACATGCCCATCTGGTCGCCCTTTACGCGGTCGAAGCCCTTCTTCGAGCCCGACAGGCCGCGGAAGATGTTACCGCCGCCGATGACGATGCCTATCTGCACGCCCATCTCGGCCACCTCCTTGATTTGTCTTGCATAGTCACTCAGCCGCTCCGGGTCAATGCCGTGGCCTTGCTGTCCCATCAGGCTCTCGCCCGACAACTTCAGTAGAATTCTCTTAAATCTTGCCATTTTTTTCTTTTTTTTCGTTATTTCGATGTTTCGATAATTCGAGGCTTCGAGGCTTTCGCCTCTCAGACGAAACTGACCTCCTTGAAGGCGTAGCGCCGCTGCTGGCCGTCGTCGTCGCGCAGTAGCAGGTGCCCGTCGTCTTCCACGTCCATGATTTCTGCCATGAAGGCACCATCCTTGTCGGCATAGGGATAGATGCCCTTCCGACGATACAGCATCGAGAGATATGGCTGGCGCACGTCCTGGCCTGTCAGGCGGTCGAAGGCCTGCAGAATATCGTTCAGCAACTGCTCGCGGGCGGTCTCGTGCTCACAGATTTGCCACATCGACACGGGATTTGGCGCATCACTGTGAAACTGGCGCTGGTTGACATTCAGTCCCACGCCGATGATGCAGTCCTTAATCACGCTACCCTGAATACGGTTCTCTATCAGGATGCCGCAAATCTTGCCATTCCGCCAATAGATATCATTGGGCCATTTAATGCTCAGGTCGCCGATGTGCTGCCCCAAGGCCTCGCAGATAGCCAGCGAGATAGCCATCGAGATGCGGAACTGCTTTGTAACAGGCACCTGATACGGATGAGTCAGCATCGAGAACAGCAGGTTCTTGCCGCGCTCCGACTCCCACGTGTTAGTGCCGCAGCCGCGCCCCGCCGTCTGGTAGTCGGTCACGACCACCATATCGCCCTCGCCATGAGCCTTCAGCCACCGATTGGTGGAATCCGTCTCGTCAAGATGCACAATTTTCCATTCCACGTTGCAAAGTTACAAAATAATTGTGAATTGTGCATGGTGAATTGTGAATTATTTCCTATCTTTGCAGCACAATAATGAACAATCATGGAAATCGCCATCTTCAAATACTACTGGCTCGACACATGGGTATTCGCCAATGTGATTCAATTGGCTACGCAGGACTTCTGCGTCCGCTATCTGAACCTCACCAACGATCCGTGTGGGCGACTCTTCGACCAGATGGTCATGGCAGCACGATCAGTACCGGCCAACATAGCCGAGGGGAGTTCACGTCATTCCACGTCGCGAGAAACAGAGATGAAGCTGATAGATGTAGCGCGAGCCAGTCTTTCCGAACTGTCGAATGATTACCTCAACTGGCTGTTGCGATATGAAACTACGCCGTGGTCGACGAAATCGGCAGAATATCATGCCGTTAACACCGTTCAGCTGGATGCTCCTGACTATAAAGATGATGTCCTGCACCTCAGCAGCATCCATATACTAAGGCAAAAGCATAAGTTCGACAACTGGCTCAACACCGGCGACTCACTGGTAGCCGCCAACTGCCTGTTGATTCTCTGCAACCGGCTCATCATGATGCTCCGCCGTCAGATACAGCATCTGTTGGAGAGTTTCAAAGCTGAAGGAGGCTTCACCGAAGGCCTGACCGCTGAACGGCTGTCTTATCGTCAGCAGCAAAGCGCCCAGGCCAACGCCCCCGTATGTCCGCTATGCGGAAAACCTATGATCAAGCGCGTCGCCCAGAAAGGCGTCAATTCCGGCAGGGAGTTCTGGAGCTGCAGCGCTTTCCCCAATTGCAAAGGGACGCTAAACATAAAATAACCTCGAAACCTCGAATCATCGAATCATCGAAACTTCGAAACCTCGAAAAAATGAAAGAAAAAGACGAAAAATACATGCGCCTTGCCTTGGACGAGGCCCGCCGGGCCTTCGACGAGGGCGAAATACCCATCGGCTGCGTCGTCGTCTGCCGTGACCGCGTCGTGGCCCGTGCCCATAACCTGACGGAGACGCTCAACGACGTCACCGCCCATGCCGAGATGCAGGCCATTACCGCCGCAGCCAATACCCTCGGCGGCAAGTACCTGACCGACTGCACCCTCTACGTCACCGTCGAGCCTTGCCCCATGTGCGCCGGAGCCTTGGGCTGGGCACAAGTGTCCCGCATCGTCTACGGCTGCGACGACCCCAAGCGCGGCTACCGAGAGTATGCCCCCCGCGCCCTGCACCCCAAGGCCACCGTCGTCAGCGGCATCCTCACCGCCGACTGCAGCCAGCTGATGCAGGACTTCTTCCGCCAGAAACGGTAAGTCCGTTATAAATGCCAGCTATTAAAAAAGATAAAAATATTTGGCCATATCCCTTTTTTGTCGTATCTTTGCATTGCGGAATTTCCGTTACGGAAATTCCGTAACGGAAATTCCGTAATAAGACCCCTAAAGGGGTGCGTCTACGACCACTTTCTGGAGCTATGGCTCAAGCGGCTATGCTGACAATCCCCGCCTGACCACCTGAAAAATCCTGCACTTCCTGCACTGACCATTGACTGCCAGCCAGTTACGCGGTATTTCGGTCTCTTGCTCCTGCACTGAAACCTGCACCTCATCCTGCACTTGAGTTGTAACAGCACTTCGAGTCCTCTGCTTTGGCGGCGCTAAAAGAGCGTTCCCACGGCCTGGAACAAATGTTCCAAGCCGTGGGAACGTCCGAAAGGCGCCGCCTTTTGCTCATAAACCGCCGCCTTTTGACCGAAACCCGGCGGGTTTTGAACAAGAAGTGCCTATTATCGTCAAGTGCAGGTTCCAGTGCAGGTTCGGTGCAGGCAATTCGGCCGTAACCTGCTGATAATGAGGCTCAGTGCAGGAAGTGCAGGTTTTTTTCAGACTTGTGCTATATATGTAGCATGGAAACAACGAAAAATCGGGAGGCGATGCCGCTGGGCGCGCCTCCCGATTGGTTGTAGATTCCTCAATAGGGAATTAGTTAAAACTATTCCTTGAGTAAAACCTAATAGGTATTCAATTGTAATGTAGTATTTATTCTTTTGGTTCGAACTCGTCCCAACCGTAGCCAAGACTACCTCCTGAAACAAAGTACTGAAGAGCAAGAACCACGCCATTCTTGTTTGCATTTGTATAAATGAAACAGCCATAGTCAGGATCGTAGGCGTAACTGTCATCGTCCTGCCAGTAGCCAAGGTCACGTACGCTAATGGTACCATAGCTTCCATATGAAAATGGCGTGGTTTGAGCCACAATGCGGAAGTACTGTAAATCGCCCGTATCGTCAGAACCTTTCTTGTCAGAAAGAGTCATCTGCAGTGAAGCTCCATAGCCATACAGGTTCTTGAAACGGTATATAGAAGGATTACTCTCTAAGAACTGTAGTATGGTTTCTGTCTTTTCACCAACACCAAGACGTCCTTGAGCTCGTTCACTGAAATAATAGGTACCCTTGGCTACATCAATCCAGTTAGGACCAGTAAAGGCAACAGAACTGATTGCCTTTTGACCACCTCCAACAGCTACAGCGGTAATGGTGTAGGCCCCCTTCATCCCAATAGATGTGACATCACCGTACTTGCCGCCAGTTTGCTGGTCTGCAGTCAGCTGTACTTGAGTACCGTTATTAACAATAAAGTCAGCATATGCCTCAGCGCTCATACCGCGCGCCTCCTTATCAGCCGTTTTCTCAGCCAGATAGTAGACAGACTCAGTCTGTTGGTTTACTGAGAATCTTAAGTTTTGGTCAATATCAGCATCGTAAGGTTCAGATACAGACGACTGCGTGATGGCCACATGTGGCATGCCATCGCCACCTGGCTCAGTTCCTTCGTCCTCCGAGCAGGCTGTGAAGACGAGCAGGGAGAGAAGGCCGAATATTGTACTTTCAAAATATCTTTTCATTTTATTTGATATTTGGTTTCGTGAATTGATATAATCTCTTTGTTCAAGCTGGCTTAGAAGCCATATTTAGGTGAATCGCCCTTCGGGGCAATCGGAGTAGGATTATTGGTGCAGGCGGGGTTGTTGTTGGTCTCCGACTGAACGATGCAAAGGTTCATCCACTGAGGAACAGTCTCAGAGTTCCACTGGTAGCCAGCCGGGTGGTTGGTGCCCTCGTAAGAACGGATAATACCCTTCTGCAAACGCTTGATGTCGAACGTGGCAAAGCCTTCGCCCCAAAGCTCTACACGGCGCTGCCACCACACTTCGTTCTGGAACTTGGAGGTGCTGTTGTTGTAGTAAGCTTCCTCATGGTGACCGTACTCGTAGCTGGCGTCGCGTGTCTTGGCGAAGTCAGTCAGCAGCTGAATACCACGGTTCAAGTCTTGCATACCGGCGGCTTCAGCCTCGATGAGCTTCATTTCCTCAACGCGCATTAGAGGAACAGCCACCGTGAAGGCCTCGTACTGGTTATTGTGTATGCCATCCTTAGGACGGAATTTTACGGGCATACAACCTACTGTTCCGCGAGCAGACACAGCGTAACCTGTATTGTAGACGCCTAAGGGATCGTCAGAGTAAGGAGACAGAGCTTCGGTAATTGCAGCCTGACCTTCCTCGCTCTTGGGGTTGGCATCACCAATCTTGTCATCGATAGTGGGGTCAATCCAGCACATGCGGCGGAAGTCTGTTTCTGGAATGGTGCTGAACAAGT
The DNA here is from genome assembly GCA_946184965.1 of uncultured Prevotellaceae bacterium. Classification (GTDB taxonomy): domain Bacteria; phylum Bacteroidota; class Bacteroidia; order Bacteroidales; family Bacteroidaceae; genus Prevotella. The sequence continues at coordinate 25,879 of CAMHHO010000012.1, forward strand.
GAGCGTCAATACGCTTCGGGCCGACGTAGTTTGCTGAATAACCGCACTCAGACGCCGACACCTCAATAATCATCTGGGAACCCCAGCTGGAGTCAGCGTCATTCTCAGTGATATTAGGGTCTGTAGAGCGGAAGGTCAGACCAAACATCCAAGCTTCATTAGGTTTGTTAAAGCCATCTTTCTGCGACAGGTATTGCTCCTTGGTCATAATCGTGTAGCCATTCTGAGCTTTCTTAGCATACTCTTCAGCTTTGGCCCAGTCCTCCATTGTCAGATATGCACGAGCTTTTAGACCGAAGACCACAGACTGGTCAGGTGTATAGACATCACTGCGTCTATAGTTGGCCAGTAAAGTCTCAGCCTTTTCCAGATCTGCCAGGATAAAAGCCCAAATATCCTTATTTGTAGCACGGGGATTTGCTGGGTCTGTAGTTGCCTCCGTTACGATAGGAACGGTCTCGGCCTCAGGATTCTTGGCGTAGGTCTCTGGAGCATACATACGGGCAAGATCCATATAGAACATGGCGCGCATAGCATAGGCAATACCGGCACCGCCTGCCTGCTCCTCGTTAGGAGTCTCGCCAGCTAGAGAAATAACTATATTACAGTTCTTAATCCATTTAAAGTAATAGCTCCATGGAAGCTGACATACAGCATAAGTCGGGCCTAAACCAGTACCGCAGGTATACCATGTGGTGTACCACTCTGAGCCAGCCGACTCGCATGCGATGTCCTGCCCCATCACGTCGCGCTGCAGAAAAAATGAGGGATAACCAAAGTCCCAGGGATAGTGGCTGGAACCACCGTAGGTGAACTGTCCGTTTAGTGAACTGGTAAGGGAGGACACAAAACTATTGAATGATCCGGGAGCAGCTGCAGCCTGGTCGGCAGTGACATAGTTCGTTTGCGGATCGATTTCCTTAATACAGCTGGTGGTGGCCAAAGTGAGAACGGCTGCAGCAGCTGCCATATATGACTTTAATATTGTCTTCATAATCATGATATAATTAGTATGAATGCATTAATTCTTAGAATGAAACCTGAATGCCGCCCATGATGGTGCGCATCAGTGAGTAGGCTGTCAGGTCTTCAGTCGCACCGTAGTCATAGCGGGGGTCAAGCCCCTTGCGAGCACTCCAGAAGCAGAGGTTCTCTCCTGTAGCGTAGACGCGTATCTTGTCAAGACCAATCTTGGTCGTGATGTCCTTTGGCAGCGTGTAGCCAACTGAGAACGATTGGAAGTTCAGATAGGCAGCACTGGCCAGGAAACGATCGCAGGTGGCCGCCGTATATCTATCGCCATATTGGAATCGGGGAATGTCGCTACTGGTATTGTTGGGAGTCCACGATTTTAGCAGGTCAGTATGGAAAGCTGAACCGGCATCACCGTCGTCAACCCAATTGCCCATCAGACCAGCATACTGTGTGTCATAGATTTTACCACCAATCTGATAGTCAAAGTTCAAATTCACATCGAAGCCGTAAGCAGTGACCGTTGTACCAAAGCCACCGTATGCTTTCGGCAACATCGACTCGCCAGCGTAACGGGTAGCTTCGCCAATGTTGGTTGTCGTGCCAGATTTCTTGGTACCGGCTTTTGCTGTGTTGTTAGCGATGGGGCTGCCGTTCTCGTCAAGCTTGCCTCCAAGTGGAGACAGATCCTCATCGTACCAATAGAGTGCCTCACCGTTGTCATTGACACCAGCATATGAGTAAGTGAACGGACAGTAGAGCGATCCGTCCTCTTCATACCACATTTGCACCGTACCATTGCTGGCACCGCTACTAACAGGAATCCAGGTCTCAGCGAAGCCGCCGTTAACCTTAATCTTGTTCTCGGGAAGCTTCAGAATCTTCTCTTTGTTGTGGGTGATGTTAAAGTTCACATTCCAAGTGATGTCTTTCGTCCGAATGATGTCGCCGCTCAATGATAACTCCACACCATAGCTGCGCTTATCGCCGATGTTGGAGTAGTAACCTCTAGCGCCGAAACTTTCTGGTACTGAGAACCAAAACAGCAGATCGGTAGTCTTCTTGTTGTAGTACTCAATGCTACCGATAAGGCGATTCTTGAACAACTGGAAGTCAAGACCTACGTTCAATGCAGTAGTTGTCTCCCATGTGATGTCTTTATTTCCAATACGCGAGAAACTCGGTGTCATCTGTGTTGCTGATGCGGGAGAAAGGTTGTAGATATCAGTGTAAGACCAAGAGAAAGGCAGTCCATCATTACCTGTCTGACCTAATGAAACCTTTAGTTTCAACTGGTCAACCCAACTGATGTTGAAGAAGCTCTCCTTGTTGATGAGCCAGCCTGCACCAACGCTCCAGAACGAACCCCAGCGGTTGTCTTTAGCAAAGCGGCTAGAAGCGTCGCGACGGAATGAGGCATCAGCAAAGTAACGCTCGTCGTAATTGTAGAGTACACGGCCGAAGTAACCCTCCACATTGTATTCTGAGGTGTATGAGTTCGACTTATACTGGTTGTTAGCAGCAGCATTGATTTCCTTCACGTCGGGGGTGAATAGTCCTTGAGCAACAGCTGATAGATAGGTTGTCTTTGAATCATACCACTCATGGCCAGCGATGGCTTGAAGTGCGTGCTTATCGAAAAGCCTATTGAAGTTCAGCGTTTGGACGTGATTCTGGCGGTATGAATCATTCTGGTTTTTGCCAATCTCACCGTTTACACTGACCTTCGGACCATAAAGCTGACTCTCGTAATCCGAGAAGTTGGTGTGCCCCCAGATGATGGTGCTGGTGGCATTGAAACGCAGCCAGTCAGTGAACTTGATGTCAGCAATACCAGTAGCGTTCAGCTGATTGAACTGGCTATTGACATCGTTATAGAGGTTAGAGCCAAGCGGGTTTCCTGTCTGAAGGAATGCACGGGCATCGGGATAATCTAAGCCGGGACGGCCGTAGTCATACTGAGGGTTACCATTGGCATCCGTACGGATAACAGGATTGCCGTTTGCATCCAAAATGCGAACGAAGATAGGATAGATAGGAGCTATACGGGTGGTGTAATAGCTCAAATTGGTTGATCCGAGCTGATATTCGTCATTGTTCGGATTGCTGATAGTCTTGCTGTGAACATAGCCAACATTGGCACCGATGTGGAGCCAATTAGTTAGGTCATGGTTCACCTTCAAACGAGCAGTAAAGCGGTCATAACTGGAATCGTCGATGATACCTTCTTCCTTCAAATACCCTCCCGAGATGTAGTAGTCGCTCTTGTCGGTACCTCCACTCATATTCACTTCGTATTCCTGACGAAAACCGTTCTTGTAAGCTGCATCCGTCCAGTCGTCGGGCTGATACCAGTAGGTATCCCCGCTTTTTGTCGTTTGAGCGAAGCCCAGTGTAGCTTTGGGATTGAGTTTTCCGTCCATACCTACCAGTTGTTCTCCATCGGGAACAGTATAAACCTGATAGCCCAAAGCCTTAATCATACGCTCGTTGGCATTCTTGTTAGCATCGGCAGCTGACATTCCCATACCATAGAAGTTCTGGTTGTAAAGGCCAGCATAGGCCAACTCGTAATACTGTGCAGGATCTGTAATCTTGTCGTACTCCTGCACGGCGCGGCTGTTGGATCCCCAACGCATGTTCACGTTAACCTTTGGAGCTTGCTTATTACCTTTCTTAGTGGTAATCAGAATGACACCTGCTGCACCACGAGCACCGTAAAGGGCTGCGGAAGCTGCGTCCTTCAGCACGGAGACTGACTCAATGTCTTCTTGGGCGATGTTGCTCAGAGAAGCAGGATAAGGGGCTCCATCGACGATAATCAGCGGGTCGGTAGAAGCATACATCGAAGCAATACCGCGGATGTTAATCTTACCCTCGGCAGCGCCAGGAGCACCCGAACCTCCACGAATCTGGAGACCAGGCACTGAACCTGCAAGTGCGTTAGCCACATTAGTAGTTACGTGGGCATCCAATTCTTGGGCACCGACCATAGTAGCAGATCCCGTGAACGAAGACTTCTTTTGCGTTCCGTATGCCACAACAATCACTTCGTCAAGGGCGCGCTGGTCACTGGTCAAAAGGATACGCATGTTAGGTCGTGCACTTACCTCGATGGGCTCCATGCCAACGTAAGTGATACGGAGGTTTTTCTTACCCTCGGGCAGGGTCAGTGAAAACTGACCGTTAGCATTAGTCACCGTACCGACGTTAGTTCCCACAACGAGGACGGACGCACCAATAACAGGTTGTCCATCTTCTTGAGACACTACGGTACCGTTGACCTTTGTCTGGGCCAAAGCCATTCCTAAGCTCAGGAAGAGGCAGGCCAAAAACACAGTTAGTCTTTTTTTCATAATCTCTCTCGTTTTGTTTGTTTGTTTATAAATAGATGTTTGTCTTTCAAGGTGCAAAAATAAAACAAAATTTTTAAAAAGAAGAAGAAAAAGTAAAAAAATTTATGTTTTTGCCCTTTTTGCTAACAAAAGCACATCATAATTGGAGTTTTTCCTTCCATTACCTTAATTATTCACGCGCGCGTTAAACAATCGGCTAATTACAAAAACAGAGCCGCAATGCCCAAGGGGTTGCGGCTCTGTTTTTAGTATAATTTGCATCAACGATGCTATGGGATTACTTATTGAAGAGGTCGCCGTAGATCTCGTCTTTGATCAGACGGATAGTGTTATCCGGATTGTCCTTGTCAGTAAGTACTACCCAAGTCGGGTTTTTCTGGTTGTCAGTGGTAATCTTAAATGTACGGCTGACGGGCTTGCCTTGCTGGTCGCAACCGAACGGTGCAACAATGTAGGCTGCGGCATAGAGGAATCCAGAACCTGTGAAGGTGTCGGCGTTGTAGTCGTTCTTCTTGCTGTTGTAGGTCAGCGTGATTTCGTCTTCGCCTATCAGTTTGTAGTCGAAACCGTTGAGTCCCCAGTAGTTGATGATAATATACCAGAGTCCAAACTTGCCATCCTCAATTCCGAAGTAGCAGTAGTCGAGCGTACCAGGATATGACCCGTTGATGATTGGCATCAGATTGGTGTTCAGGTAATTCCAGTTTGACTGTCCGAAGGCACCAAGGTTGCTGAACGAGGTGAACCAGACGGTAGAGACGAACTGCTCGTTGATGGGCGGGTAAACCTTCGACAGTTTGAAACTCTCATCGTTCAAACCAAGGAACTCATCCTTTCCGGCTGCGTACTTGAAGCCTTTCAGCTGGTGGCCGCCAAGCGTTACCGGCTCATAGAATTCGTAACCCTGCGTGGTGACGACGAACGGGCACTTTACGTCCAGACGGTCACCGGTTTCGGTAGTGGTGACAATCTTCATGTTGCGGCCAGAGACCTGAGCGGGAAACTCCAGAGTGTCGACAGTGATCTTGAAGTTTGCATTGAACATTTCGGCCTCTACATTGAGAGCATCCTTCATGTACTTGCTGATGCTTGTACCATCGGCTACGGGCAGCATGACGAGCTTGTTGCCGTGCTTCTTGCCTGAGAGCACCACGCTGTCAGCCGAGGCCGACAAGATGCGATACTCCAGGTCAGCCTCGAAACCTTTGCCGCGAGCGCCAAAGCCGTCGGGGTTAACCGGGTCGGAGAAATAGTGGAACAGACGGTTGTACTCGTCGAACGAGAGTATGATGCCGCCGCTCTGCTCAAGCTTGTAGTGCGACGTCTGGCGCACATTGGCCGAGCTGTCAATCTCAGCCTGCGTCTCGGCTTCGGTGTCAACGGTCATCTCACTGGCCACCTCAACGGTGTTGTCAGCGGCAAACTTGAGGAACACGTTGTAGCCGCCAAAATCCTTATTGCCGTACATGGCCATGCGCCATCCGTTAGGTGCCGACACGAGTATCTGCTGATTCTTGGTCAGCGCCTCCTTCACGCGCTCGGCTGACGACTTGTCGAAGACGTCGTCCACCTCGGGTGTACAGGCTGTGTATGTACCCACTACGGCCAGCGAAGCCAGTAGTGTATGGAAAATCTTTCTCATATCAATCATTCAGTTTATAGTTCTTGATATCAATACCTTTAGAAATGTTAGCAGAACGCTTGAGCACCTCGGCACGGACAGCGTCGATGTCGATGTTCCAGCTCTCCTTGAGATAGGTCCTGACGATGTCCAGCTTCTGTTCGATAATCTTGCTGGCCGAATCATCATAGTTCTTCTTCGACTTCTTCACATATTCTATCATGGGCACCTTCTCGTACTCATAGACATAGTAAAGCTGGCCTGTCTCGGGGTCGTAGCCATAGACGGGGTCGCCGAAGTCGTCAACTTTCTTGATGGGCTTGCCTTCCTCGTCGCGCATGACGATGGGGTAGCCCTCCTCGTCGGTGGCCAGGATGAAGTTGCCATCTTCGTCCTTCTCGTAGACGATGTCGCCGTTCTCGTCGGTCACGTAGATGTAGTTGCCATCCTTGTCAAGCAGGGGGATGGGGTTGCCTTCCTCGTCCTTCTCGTAGACGTAGTTGCCGTTGGCATCAACCTCGTAGTCCTCGCCGATGAGCTTCTTGGCTTGGTCGAGAACCTTCTGCCAGCCTTCGGGGGTCATGGTGACGTAGGTGGCATAGATTTCGGCGAAGTCCTCGTTGTACTCGCTGCTGGCGTAGCCAGTGACGAATCCTTCGAGCGGGGCTTCAGCGTCGTCAACGTTAATCCAGTCGCTTGTATGGTACTTACCGGCAGAGATTTCCTGGAAATCCGTGGGGTAGTTCTTCGTCTGGGTCAGGATGTGGCAGAACTCATGGTGCATGGTGTGGAAGAACCAGTAGTTCAGGTCAAGCGGCTCAAAGGTACGCTCCTTGAAGGGGTCGTCCTGATTGATGTAGAGGTTATTCAGGTCCAGGTGGTTCACCATGAAGAGGGTAATCTTCAGACCGCCCTCGGCCGTACCGAGCACAATCTCTTCGTTGGTGCGGTACTCACCAGAGCCAACCAACTGGTAGACGCGCGGACTGTAGGTCTTGATGAAGTCCTTGCTCACGGCCGATGCATAGGCATCGAGCCAAACGTTCTTGACCAGAATGGCCAGAGCCTTGGCCTTGTCAATCTGAGGCGGCACGACGTTATAGGTGTTGTCGGTCTCCCTATCCTGATAGCGGTATATGAAATCAATGTTATACTCGTCGGTAAAGTTGGTCTTCAGCCACTGGTCGAACTCGCTACGTTGCGGAGCAGTGGTATCGAAGATGCTTTCCGAGCTGGGGTCGTCGCTGGCACAGCCTGTCAGCAGCGTGCCGGCAAACAGCAATGCAAAAATCTTCTGATATTTCATAGTTTCTTACTCTTTTGTCTCGTTGTCAGACTCGCTTTTGGTTTCTTCACGTGGATTGGCGGGCAGTCCGGCGTCGATGACGTCGGTCGGGAGCTGTATGGCACCGCGCAGGTCGCCAGCCTTAAATATGAGGGCATCTTCGCCGTCCAGGTTGTGGCTGAAGGCAATGCCGTAACGCTTGATGTCGAGCCAGCGCAGACCTTGATGGATGGTCTCGAGGCGTCGCATCTGCAGTATCATCTGGATGATGCTCTCCTGACTACCGGCATCAACGGTAAAGCCTTGGGGCGAGATGGTCTTCTTCCAGCTACGTTCAACGTCGCTGGCCGGAACGAGGGCTGCGTACTTGGCGCCTTCGACAAACTGTTTGATGTTCTCCTCGGTCAGGGCCGGGCGCACGGCTGAGCCTGCAGAGGGTGCACAGTGATTGCCAATCCAGAGATTCATGTCGGCAATGGCCTTGGCAAAGTCCTTCTTCAGGGCGTAGGCCTCGGCACGTACCAGGAGGGTCTCGTCGGTGGTGAAGATGCACTCCACGATGTGGGCGTAACCCGTCTGGTTCACCTGGTCAGTGATTTCGAACTGCTCAACCTGCTTGGGGTAGTAGATACCGTAGTTCGAGCCGTAGAGCATGCGGGCCATGCGCAAGGCGTTGTTGCTTGAGCCGGAACCCCATGGCATGGGTGCCCAGACAGTTTCATTGACTACGATGGCACGGGCCTGAGCGTAGCGACGGTATGTTGAAGCATAGGCTGCACGACCGGCAATGCTATAACCATTGAGAATCATCAGGTTGGCAGGCTCCGACGAGCGCATGTAGCTGTTGCAGATGTCGTCGGCACCAGCCAGCGTCTCGTAGGCTGAGATGTCGCGCAGCACGCCTGCAACGTTGTTGCCAAGGGCACGGTTAGCATACTCGATGGCCTTGTCGTACTTGTGGTAGAACAGGTTGAAGCGGGCTGCAAATGCATAAGCGGCCTTCGTGTTGAAGTGGTACTTGGGAACAGCCAAATGGTTGTCGTCGAGCAAGGGCAGGGCGGCTTCAATGTCGGCATTGATGTTCTCGTAAGTCTGGCGCAGCGTGCCGCGCTCATCGACGCTCACACCGGGCTCCTTGGGGTAGGGGATACCCATGTACTGATCGGCCTTCTGCGGGTCATAGGCCATACAGAAGATGTTGGCTGTCTGGAACATGGCATAGGCGCGGCAGAGCAGTGCCTCGGCATGCTGACCACGCATAGCGGGATCATCGCCGATAGCGGCCAATGCCTCGTTGGCGGCAGCGGCAGCCTCATAGCCACCGTTCCAGAGCGAACGCGGGTCGTCGTTACCCTCGGTCTCAACGTCCTGCCAGTGGTATATCTTGTCCTGGTTGGGCTGAGCCTTATAGGCAGTACCATTGTCGAGCACGTTGTCGGAACTGATTTCAAAGATGAAGTCAGGCAGATTATTGACGTAGGCCGACACCAGGAACTTTGAAATCTTGTCTTGGGTGTCCAGCTCAGCGCGGTCGTCAGGCAACTTGTCAAGGAAGTCGTTACACGACGTCAGTCCTAAGGCGAGTGCCATGATTGTGAATGCTATATATTTTTTCATTGTCTGAATGCTGATTTCGTTATTACTATCATTCTGCTATTAGAGGCCTAACCTGAGCGTGAAGGTGAACTGACGGGCCATAGGCACGGCAACACCACCATTGTTGAAGAACTCAGGATCCTGGCCGTTAAGCTTCTTGTCGGCATAGATAAGGAAGAGATTCGTGGCCTGCAGCTTGGCGCTCAGTGAGTTGATCGACAGGTGAGAGATCCACGACTTGGGGAAGTCATAGCCGAGCGAAATTTCCTTCATGCGGATGAAGTCGCCCTTAGCCACGCGGGCCGACGAACGGTTGTAGGCGTTGTAGGCATAGCGCAGATAGGTGTCCTGCTGCTGTATGCGCAGGTCGGCAATGACGGGAATGTCGGTCTTCAACTCGTCGCCTGCCATGGTCCAGCGGTTCTTGAACTCCTTAGGCATGGCATCGAGGTCAGAGTAGGAAGAGTGGAAAGCCGGGTCGAGACGTACAACGTTGCCGAACGAGTAGGTGGCAAAGATGTTCAGGTGCCATCCCTTGTAGCTGAACGAGTTGCCCAGTGAACCGGTAATGGTGGGATCGGTAGGACCTTCGTAGATCAGGTAGTCGACATCGCGTGACTGGAAGTAGATATCGCTGGTCACCACGTCGCCATCCTCATTGATAACCTGGGGCAGACCTTCCTGGTTCAGACCCTGGAAGTCGAGCGAGAAGAGCGAGCGGTAGGGGTAACCCTCAATGGCGAAGCCCGTTCCGGTAATCATGTCGATAATACGCTGACGGTTGTAGAGGTCGGTGACCTTAGTCTTCACGTGCGAGAAGATGAAGTCGGTGTTCCACTGGAAGTCCTTAGTCAGAATGTTCTTGGTCGAGATACTCAGCTCCTCACCGTGTGAGCGCATCGAAGCAACGTTGGCATATTCGGTGATGGTACCCTTGGTACCGTTAGTCTGGCGCGGGCCAATCAGGTCGTAGTTGTCGCGGCGGAACCAGTCGAACTGAACGTTGATGCGGTTGTTCAGGAAACCTAAGTCGACGCCGAGGTTCAGCTCGTGCTTCTTCTCATAGGTCAGGTCAGGGTTAGCGAAGTCATAGATCTGCAGTCCCGATTCCTTGTCGCCGGCAAAGACACGCCAGGGGTTGAAGCTCTGGATGATGATGGCGGCGTTGTTGGTAGAGGGGTCGTCGGCCGTCAGTGAGTAAGATGCTTTCAGCGTTGCGTGTGTCAGGGCCGAGCCGAAGATGTTCTCGAACCAAGACTCCTCATGGGCGTTCCAGGCAGCCGAAATGTTCCATGTGGGCAGCCAGCGGGCGCTTCTCGCCTTACCCAGGCGGTTGGAGCCCTCGTAGCGCAGAGTGCCGTTCAGCGTATAGCGTCCTAAATAAGAATAGGTGGCGGTGCCGAAGAAGGCAGCCTTGCGGTTGTAGGAGTTCTTCAGTTCGTAGTACATCTCGTTGTCTTCGCTGGCCTTCTTGAAGTAGCGGTAGTCGTAAGAGCCGAGGAAGCCCATGTCGTACTGCATGCCAACACCGTTGAAATAGGTGCGGTTACGGTCGGTGTTGCTCACCTCCAGACCGCCGAAGAGGTTCACGATGTGCGTCTCGTCGTTGAAGGCATCGTTATAGTTGGCTGTAGCGCGGAAGTCCCAGCTGTTCATCTTGTACTTGCGCTCGCGGTAGAAACCACCGGTGGGCAGTATTGAGATAGGCAGCGAGTTGGCGTGGTCAGGGTCAGTGTAGAGCCAGGGGTTGGCATCGCGCATCGTGGCGTCGTCCATAGCGCGGAAGGCCATGGCCATGTTCGACTGTTCGGTGATGTTGTGAGCCTGCGTCGTCGTTGAGAACTTATAGGCGCCGATAGCAGAAAGTTCCACCTGGCGGATGGGCTTGTACTTCAGTTCGGCCTGGAACTTCAGGTCGACCACGTCAAGGTCCATGTAGTTGTTAGCCAATTCGTTATGAATATTGAAGGGCGAGAAGTTACGCGTGTAATACTCGTTGGCATCAAGTGCTCGCGAAGTGTTGATGGCGTAGCTGTAGGGGTTGATGTCGAAGTCGCGGCTTACCTCGCCGGTCACTGCGTCTACATTCTGAGACAGGGCACCGGGGGCGCGCTGCTTACGGTAGGCGGTATTGCCGAGGAAGTTAATCGACACCTTCGGCGACAGGTTGTACAGCGCATTGATGTTAGCTGTGTAGCGCTGAACCTTCGACTGCTCGGTCCAACCCGGGTCGTTCATGATAGAGAACGAGGTGTAGTACTGAGCCTTGTCGGTACCTGTCGACAGCGAGATGGAGTGGTTTTGCTGGATGGCGTTGGAGAAGAGTTCGTCGAACCAGTTGGTGTTGCGCATCTCGGCATCACGCAGATAGGCAGCCTGTGCTTCAGGGGTGTTAGCCATTGCGTATTTGCCTGTGGCGGGGTCGTAGGTGTTCATCAGCTGGTACATCTTGCCGTAGACACCACTGCTCTGGGCACGATAGGTGTTGCCGAAGGAGATAAGACCGCTGTTGGCCATTTCCTTGTAGACACCCATCTGCTCCTGCGAGTTCATGATGTTGAACTGCGAGTAGCTGGGCTTCAGGCGCATGGTGAACTCACCAGTATAGTTGATGCGAGTGCTGCCGGCACGACCTTTCTTGGTGGTGACGACAATCACACCAGCCATTGCGCGCGCACCATATATAGAGGTGGCGGAACCGTCCTTCAGAATCTGGAACGACTCGATGTCGTCAGAGTTCAAACCGGCAATGGCCGAAGAAATCAGCGTCTCAGCATCACCTGACGACAGAGCGTCGGCATCAACCTCGGTCACATCCTCCATGATAACGCCGTCGACCACCCAGAGGGGACGCGACGAACCGTAGATAGAAGTAGCGCCGCGGACGCGAATCTTAGGAGCCGTACCGAACGTACCGCTGACGTTCTGCACGCTGACACCAGCGGCGCGGCCTTCCAGCGAGCGCGAGATGTCGGCCACACCGTCCAATTTAGCCTTAGTGGCATCGACCTTGGCCGTTGAACCAGTGAACAGGCGCTTGTCCATCTTCTGCATACCCGTGACGACAACCTCGTCGAGGGCCTGACCGTCGGGGACGAGCACAATGCGCATCGTGCTTTGGGGATTCAATACTTGTGTGGTCATGCCGATGTAGCTCACGCTGAGCTTCTTCCCCTGGGGAACTGTCAGCGAGAATCGGCCGTTCACATCTGTAACGACACCTGTCTTGGCTCCCTGGACTACTACCGAAGCACCGATGACGGGCTCGCCGTCGTCCTGGGAGACGACTGTGCCGCTAACCTTAGTCTGGGCAAATGCTCCCCCTAAACACAGGAAGAGGACTGCCAGCAACAGAGTTAGTCTTTTCTTCATAATTCTCTCTCTTTGTTTAATAATTGTAATGATAAAGTTCGCAAAGGTAGCACTTTTTCTCAAAATAAACGAATAAAAATAAAAAAAAGAACCATTTTTGGCCCTTTTTGTTAATAGAACTCAACGAAGTGTAGCTATTTTGTCCACACAATAACGGGTGGAGCCAAGTATTTGTGCTGCCAGACGGCGCGGGTTGTGGCGTAGTTCCAGCGGGTGGGCTTGTGCTGTTCGTCGAAGGTGGCGAACTCGTCAAGTGTAGAGGCTTCCTTGTCCTCGCCCAGCAGCATGATGCGGTCGTAGATGGCTTTGCGGCTCGGGGCATTGAAGGGGCTCTGGTTCTGGCGCATCATGCTCTCCATGGTTGGGCGGAAGATGCCTTTGGCGTAGGTAAAGCCTCCTTCGTAAACGCTAATGCTCTCAGAACCGAAACGGCTGTCGCCAATAAAGTCTTTCCACATCACATTGCTTTTATCATCGGTACCATCGACATTCAGCATCCAGTTGTGACTGTGGTAAAACTGTAATTCTTTTACGGTGTTGTCGGTGGCAGGGCCTTTGTCGTCGTAGCCATACTCATCGGCTAGCTTGGCCAGACCGTGGCCGATGGCCTCATGAACCAGTACCTGCCGGAACTCTTCGGCATTGGCACCGTCAATGAGGGTGCAGAGTGCGATGGCACGTTGGCGGGGCTTTCTGGTCTTCTGGTCAAAGAGCAAAGAGGTGACGCCGTTGTGCTTGTTGCTGTTGACGATGACTACCGACAACGTGTTCTCGAAGTCGATGCCGGCAACCTTTTTCGTGTATTCATCGACCTTGTCGGCATCGAACTCTATCTTCGGGTCAATGTCGCTCGGCACGGTACTGAATACCGTGTGGTAGTCTGCGCCCACACCGTCGCTCTTTGAGACGGCCGTCACAGCATATACGTTGAAATAGTCGCGCAACGACTTGGCGGGTTCTTCGCTGAAGATGTTCTCCATGGCTTTTTCCATGACTTGCGAATAGGTATTGTCGCTGATGTCCTTGTCGGCAAAACCGTCGCCCATCAGCACAATGGGAATGCCCTTTCCCGCCGTTGCCTGTTGCAGTACTGTGACTGTACCGTCGGCCGTGAAGTCTTTTGATTCGTATTCGCTGACTATGCCGCTCTGCGTTACATAGGCAGTGTCGAGTCCCATCCATTGACCGTCGGATGTAGGCATCGTCAGCAAGTAGACGGCCGTCCTGTTGTTGTTCGTCAGGTTGGGAGAAACAGCCATCTCCTCGGTCTTGCCCGACCATTCTGCCCGTGTGATACGACTCCCGTTGGGCCAGTTGATCCAGCTCTGCTGGGAATATCTGATTTGCAGATTGTCACTCTGCTCCAGATTGCTCTTGAAGCTAAGCCTCACTTTTCCGCCTTCGGCAGATACGGTGTAGGTCTTCTGGTCGAAGATGGCGTACTTGCCGCTCTGCACCACGGTCACATTCCGCTGCTGCGCTCCAGTCCTGATGGTGATTGATGTCGACCGAGTGCTTTTGGTCTTGTTGGTAACGGCTGTGGTTACCTTGATGGTGTTCTTTCCGCTACTGCCTTTCTTGGGCGAAAAACTCACCCAGTCGGCAAGGCATGTCGCCGTCCACTCGCCTGACGACTCGAAAACAAGGTCTTGGCTCTGGTTAGCAACAGGATACAACTCCACCACGCTCCCCGATGTGAGCGTGATGGAGTTGCTGTTGCTTTCCTCTTCGCATCCCGTTGCCAGAGAGACAGCGGTCAAGAGGAAGAGGATATTCCGGAAAAGCCTAAAAACCTTCAAATTGGGCTTCTTGCGTTACTTCACCAATACGACCAGATACTTGCTCGTCGACCAGAACAGCTGCGGGTCGGTGATGCGGAGCACGTACTGCTTGTTGGCATCACGCTGCAGCGTGTAAGCGCTTGAGGGGTGCGACGTCAGAATCTTGGCAGAGCTGGAGTAGAGCTTTACCTCCTTGTCGACGCGGATGTCGATCTTTGTGAAGTACTCCTTGTTGAAGCTCGACTGCAGCACCTTACCGTCGACCAGAATCTGCTGTTCCTTCAGTTCGTCCTTGGTACCAAACACAAACCAGGCCGTATTCAGCTGCTTGTCCTGGATGGAGATGGTCTCAGCACGCTGATTCGTCTCCGTCGTCAGCTCCTTGACGTCGGTGTTCAGGTTGGCCACCTGTTCGTCGAGCTCCATGATGTGGACGTCCTTCTCGTCCAGCTGCTCGCGCATAGCCAGCATTTGCTTCTCGTTCTCCTCCAGCTGTTTGCTCATGTTCTCCACGAGCTTGCGCAGGGCGTCGCTCTTGACGCTGCTCTCGCGCAGCTGCTGCTTCAGCTTGTTGATGAGCTCCTTGTTCTGCTTCATCGTGGTCTGGATGAACTGGATGTTCTCACGGATACGCTGCTTCGAGTTGGCACCTTCGCCCTGCTGGGCTACGGCTACACGGTTCTCAGCCTCGGAAATCTGGCGGAAGCCCTCTTCAATCTCACCGAAAGTGCTCAACATGTCGTTGATTTCGTTGTCCTTCTGCTCAATGATCTGGTTCAGGGAGTCCACCTTAGTGTTTGAAACTAAGTCAACCTTAGCTGCTTTCTCGTTGCAACTGGCCATGGCCAGCACGCAAGCGGCAAATAATACTAATTTCTTCATAATCTTGTTTTTTATTTAGTTTTCTGATTTTTCATCCTTGTTTCCTCCCAGCACGATGACAAACTCGCCACGGGGCTCGTGCTCCTTGAAATGGGCGATGACCTCAGTCAGCGTGCCGCGAACACTTTCCTCATGGACCTTGGAAATTTCGCGGCAGACGCTTACAGGGCGGTCGCCGCCGAAAGCCTCGGCAAACTGTTCCAGCGTTTTCACTACGCGGTAGGGCGACTCATAGAAAATCATAGTCCGCTCTTCATCGGCCAGACTCTGTATCTTCGTCTGGCGCCCTTTCTTCTGCGGCAAGAAACCTTCAAAGACAAAACGGTCGCAAGGCAGTCCGCTGCTGACCAGCGCCGGAACAAAAGCCGTTGCGCCGGGCAGGCACTGTACCTCGACGCCGGCCTTGACAGCCTCGCGCACAAGGAAAAAGCCCGGGTCGCTGATGCCCGGTGTGCCTGCATCGCTGATAAGTGCTATATTTTCGCCTGCCAACAGACGGCTGACAACCCCAGCCGCCGTGCCGTGTTCGTTGAACTTATGGTGTGACAGCAGCTGGTTCTTGATGTCGAAATGTTTCAGAAGAATGCCCGACGTCCGGGTATCCTCAGCCAGCACAACGTCCACCTCTTTTAAAATACGGATGGCACGAAGCGTCATGTCTTCCAAATTGCCGACAGGCGTTGGAACAATGTATAATATGCCCATTGCGGGTGCAAAGTTAGCAAAAAAAGGTAAATAACAGCCTATGGTAGCATTTTTTTCACGATTCGCTCTTCACTTTTCACTTTTTTTTCGTAATTTTGCACTATGAACAACAACATCAACGGTGAAATACGCCGCCCCGGCCGCATCGAGGTCGTCTGCGGTTCAATGTTTTCAGGCAAGACCGAGGAACTCATTCGGCGCCTACGGCGTGCCCAGTTTGCAAAGCAGCGTGTGGAGATTTTCAAGCCAGCCATCGACGTGCGCTATTCGGAGGAGGATGTCGTCAGCCACGACCAGAACCATATCCCCTCAACGCCCATCGAGTCTTCGGCGAGCATCCTGCTGCTCTCCAGCAACATCGATGTTGTCGGCATCGATGAGGCTCAGTTCCTTGATGCCGGACTACCCGATGTCTGCAACGAACTGGCTAACCGCGGTGTACGCGTCATTATTGCCGGGCTCGACATGGACTTTCGCGGTGTGCCTTTCGGCCCCATGCCTGCCCTTTGTGCCATTGCCGACGACGTCACCAAGGTTCACGCCATCTGCGTCAGGTGTGGCGCTCTGGCCTACGTCAGCCATCGCATCGTTGCCGGCGACCGCCGCATCCTGCTCGGCGAAACCCAGGAATACGAGCCATTATGCCGCGAATGCTACCAAAAAGCGATTGAAGAGAAAAAATCATCCGAATAAATTTGGCTAATTCAAAAAATCGTCGTACCTTTGCACCCGCTTTACGGCAAAACACGGTAGATCCGCTAGCTCAGTAGGTAGAGCACCGCCCTTTTAAGGCGGGTGTCTTGGGTTCGAACCCCAAGCGGATCACGAGGACTTTGAAATATCACTCAAGCGGGAACCTTACGGCTCCCGTTTTTTATCTTGTTAATGGAAAAACAGACATGCTGATCCTCCTTGCCGCAGCCCTCTTACCGGCAGCCTTGCTGTGGCTTTACATCCTGAAGCAGGACCCACAGCCGGAACCCACTAACTGGCTTGTAAAGGCCATTCTCTACGGCATGGCCATTTGTTTCCCTGTCGCTCTGTTAGAGGGGGCAATCATGGGCGCGTTCTTCGGAGGGCAGCCGACAACGCTTATTGGCACAACCTTTCAGGCCTTTTTCGTCGCTGCCATTCCTGAAGAGGGCTTCAAGTTGCTTGCTCTCTGGCTGATTCTTCGCCACAACCCTTATTTCGACGAGCATTTCGACGGCATTGTCTATGCGGTCTGTGTCGGACTGGGCTTTGCAGCCGTTGAGAATATAGTGTATGTCTTCAGCAATGAGGCGTGGCTGTCGGTAGCCGTCATGCGTGCCCTGTTGGCTGTTCCCGGCCATTATGCTTTTGCTATTCTCATGGGCTATTACTATTCCGTCTACCACTTTACCGACCGTTCGCCCCGTACGGCGGCGTGCATTCTTCTGGTTCCTGTACTGGCTCATGGCATCTACGACGCCATCGCCCTCAGCGGAAGCGTCAACCGTTATGTCGGTGGTGTGAGCTTCATCATTCTCATCTACTTCTGCATCAAGATGCACAAGTACGCAAGGACCAAGATGTTGGCGCAGATAAAGCGTGACAAGAATGAAGGTACTGGCGACTATGACCGTCCCGTTGACGACGTGCACACAATATAGGCCACGCATCAGTTAATAGTTTTTTTGTTGCTTTCTACAACCTTTTGTACGGTTCAAACGTTTATTTACCAGAAAGCAATTTCAAAACCGTAGCATGAACCTAGAAACATTCACCCGACTCGTCCGCAAAGAACTGTCCGGCCTGCGCCGCTTCCTGATGGCGGCCTGCAGCGGCAACGGCGACGAGGCCGACGATATAGCCCCCCTTGCTGGAAACACATCATCCGCATCAAGGACCACAAGGAAGAACTCATTCCCGGCAGTCATGAGAAGCCCAACAAGGACGGGTGGATAGACTGACTTCTCAAAGGTGTCAGGGTTGCGTTTAGTCCAGCTTCTGCCGCGCTAATATTATTTAACGCGGTTTCTTTGGCGGTTTGGCGGAAAAGGCGTAACTTTGCACACATGGAAGACTTCATTCATCTGCACGTACATACCTATTACTCTATACTCGACGGACAGTCGAAGATTTCGAAGCTTGTTGACAAGGCCATCGGCAACGGCATGCGAGGCATGGCGGTGACCGACCACGGCGACATGTTTGGCATCAAAGAGTTTCACGACTACTGCATCGACGTCAATAAGAAGCGCAAGAAGGAGGGGCTTGAGCCGTTCAAGCCCATCTTCGGCTGCGAGATGTACGTGGCTCGTCATGGTGCCAAGGAGGTTCACGAGGGCAAGGAGAACATGAGCGGCTATCATCTCATTGTGCTGGCCAAGAACTACCAGGGCTACAAGAACCTGATCAAGTTGGTCAGTAACTCTTGGACTGACGGCTACTATATGCGACCGCGTACCGACCGTGCCGACCTGGAGCGCTACCATGAGGGGCTGATTGTCTGCTCGGCCTGCATTGCCGGCGAGGTGCCAGCCAAAATCCTGAAGGGCGACATTGCCGGAGCCCGTGAGGCTGTGGAGTGGTATCACAACCTGTTTGGCGACGACTACTATCTGGAGCTGCAGCGCCACGAGGTGAAGAATCCCGCCCAGCGGGCTAACCGCGAGACGTTCCCCCTGCAGCAGCAGGCCAACAAGGTGCTCATTGAACTGGCCCGTGAGTACGGCATCAAGCTCGTCTGCACGAACGACGTCCACTTCGTCGACGAGGAGAACGCCGAGGCCCACGACCACCTGCTCTGCCTGTCGACGGGCAAGGACCTCGACGACCCTTCCCGCATGCTCTACTCGAAGCAGGAGTGGTTCAAGACGCGCGAGGAGATGAACGCCATCTTCAGCGACGTGCCCGAGGCACTGTCGAACACCCTGGATATATTAAATAAGGTGGAAATCTACTCGCTCGACCACGACCCCATCATGCCGTTCTTCCCCATTCCCGAGGAGTTCGGCACCGAGGACCAGTGGCGGCAGAAGTTTACCGAGGACGACCTGTTCCGCGAGTTTACCAGCGATGAGAACGGCGAGAACCCTCTGCCGCGTGAGGAGGGCGAGAAGAAGATCAAGAAACTCGGCGGCTACGACAAGCTCTACCGCATCAAGTTCGAGGCCGACTACCTGGCAAAGCTGGCGTATGAAGGAGCCCACCGCCGCTACGGCGAGCAGTTGTCGAAGGAGGTGGATGACCGCGTGCGCTTCGAACTGCATATCATGAAGACGATGGGCTTCCCGGGCTACTTCCTCATCGTGCAGGATTTTATCAACTCCGCCCGCGACGAGCTTGGCGTGATGGTGGGACCCGGGCGTGGCTCAGCAGCCGGCTCGGTGGTGGCCTACTGTCTGGGCATCACGAAGATCGACCCGCTGAAGTATGACCTGCTGTTCGAGCGTTTCCTGAACCCCGACCGCATCTCGCTGCCCGATATTGATACCGACTTCGACGATGACGGCCGCGGCCGTGTGCTGAAGTGGGTGGAGGACAAGTACGGCCATGAGAACTGTGCACATATCATCACCTACGCCTCGATGGCCACGAAGAACAGCATCAAGGACGTGGCCCGCGTGGAAAAACTGCCGTTGGCAGAGTCGAACCGCCTGTGCAAGGCCATCCCTGACCGTCTGCCCGATGGCATGAAGATGAATCTGCCTAACGCCATCAGGGCCGTGCCCGAGCTGCGCGATGCCGAGGCTTCGGCCGACCCCGTTCTGGCCAACACCATCAAGTATGCCAAGATGCTCGAGGGCACCGTCCGCGGTACGGGTATCCACGCCTGCGGCTTCATCATCTGTCGCGACCCCATCTCGGACTGGGTACCCGTCTCGACGGCCGACGACCCCGACTTCAAGGACACGAAGACCAACTGTACGCAGTACGACGGTCACGTCATTGAGTCGACGGGGCTCATCAAGATGGACTTCCTCGGCCTGAAGACGCTGTCGGAGCTGAAGGAGGCGTGTGCCAACATCAAACAGCACCGCGGTATCGACATCGACCTCGACCACATACCCATCGACGACCAGAAGACCTACGAGCTCTACCAGCAGGGCCGCACCGTCGGCACGTTTCAGTTTGAGTCGGCGGGCATGCAGAAGTACCTGCGCGAACTGCACCCCACGGTGTTTGAGGACCTCATCGCTATGAATGCCCTCTACCGTCCCGGTCCTATGGACTATATACCCTCGTTCATTGCCCGAAAGAACGGTCGTGAAGAGATTAAGTACGACATCCCCTGCATGGAGAAGTACCTGAAGGACACCTACGGCATCACCGTCTATCAGGAGCAGGTGATGCTGCTCTCGCGCCAGCTGGCCGACTTCACCCGTGGCGAGAGCGACGCCCTGCGTAAGGCGATGGGTAAGAAGAAGAAGGACATTGTCGACCAGATGAAGCCCAAGTTTATTGAGGGTGGCAAGAAGAACGGCCACGACCCGCAGAAGCTGGAGAAAATATGGGCCGACTGGGAGAAGTTCGCCTCCTACGCCTTCAACAAGTCGCACGCCGCCTGCTACTCGTGGGTGGCCTACCAGACGGCTTACCTCAAGGCCAACTACCCGGCCGAGTTCATGGCCGCCATCATGAGCCGCCGCCGCGACCAGATTACCGAGATCACGAAGCTCATGGACG
>CAMHHO010000013.1:0-45807 GCA_946184965.1 uncultured Prevotellaceae bacterium
CCGTCTTCGTGACCACCCACTACATGGACGAGGCCGAATACTGCGACCGCATCTCGATCATGGTCGACGGCAAAATCAAGGCGATGGGCACGCCCGGCGAACTTAAAAAGGAATATAACCAGCCCGATATGGACCACGTGTTCACGTATCTTGCAAGGCAGGCCACCCGTTCAAGCGATTAAGTATATGAAACAGTTTCTGTCATTCGTCATCAAGGAGGCCAAGCACATCCTGCGCGACAAGCGTACGATGCTGATACTCTTTGGCATGCCCGTGGTGCTGATGTTCCTCTTCGGCTTCGCCATCACGACTGACGTGAAGAACGTGCGGACGGTGGTGGTGACCTCGCAGATGGACTATCAGACGCAACAAGCCGTAGAGCGGCTGGCGCAGTCGGAATACTTCACAATCACGCAAACCGTCAGTACGCCACAAGAGGCCGAGCGGCTCATACGCGGTCAGAAGGCGGATCTGGCACTGGTGTTCGGAAAGAACCACAGCCTGCAGTTTACCGTAGACGGCAGCGACCCGAACATGGCGCAGCAATGGACCGCCTACGCACAGCAGGTCATTGCCAACCCCAGCGCATCGCCGGTCAACCAGAAGCTCCTCTACAACCCCCAGATGCGCTCCGCCTACAACTTCGTGCCTGCCATCATGGGCATGCTGCTGATACTCATCTGCGCCATGATGACGTCGATAAGCATTGTACGTGAGAAGGAACGCGGCACGATGGAGGTGCTGTTGGTATCACCCGTGCGGCCCCTGATGGTCATCATCGCCAAGGCCGTACCATATCTGGTGCTGGCCTTCGCCATCCTCATCACCATCCTGCTCATGGCGCGCTTCGTCCTGGGTGTGCCGCTACAAGGGTCGCTGTTCTGGATTCTGGCCGTCAGCACCTTATATATTCTTTTGGCACTCTCATTAGGCCTGCTCATCTCCAATGTAGCACAGACGCAGCTGGTGGCCCTGCTGCTTTCGGCCATGGTGCTGCTCATGCCCGTGGTAATGCTGTCAGGCATGCTGTTCCCTGTGGAGTCGATGCCCACCATCCTGCAGTGGATATCGGCCATCGTGCCGCCACGCTACTACATCCAGGCCATGCGCAAGCTGATGATCATGGGTGTGGGCATCGGCGATGTGACTCACGAGGTGGCGGTATTGGCAGGCATGACCGCCGTGCTGCTCGCCTTCGCACTGAAGAAGTTTAATGTAAGACTGAAATAGATGATGACACTCAGATATCTGATACAAAAGGAGTTCCTGCAGATACGCCGCAACGCGTTCCTGCCGCGGCTCATCGTGCTGTTCCCCATCATGATTATGTGTGTCATGCCGTGGGTGATGCAGATGGAGGTGAAGAACATCGTAGTGGATGTGGTCGACATAGACCGTACCGTAGAGTCGCAACGGCTTGTACAGCAGGTGGCCGCCAGCAACTACTTCATCTTTGGCGGTCAGAAAGCCACCTACGCCGAGGCAATGAAGGACATCGAAAAGGGGCGTGCCGACGTCATCCTCGAGATTCGCGATGGCAAGTACCTCATCGCCGCCAATGCCGTGAACGGCACCAAGGGGGCTATGGGCTCGGCCTACCTCTCGCAAATCATCACCGCCCCCGCCCAGTATGCTGCTATACCATCGCAGCCCTCCGTGCTCACGCTCTATAACAAAGGCCAGAACTACAAGCTCTACATGATTCCCGCCCTTTTCGCCATCGTGATGATGCTGATGACCGGCTTCCTGCCTACGCTGAACATCGTGGGCGAGAAAGAGGCCGGCACCATCGAGCAAATCAACGTCACGCCCGTATCTAAGTGGGCGTTTATCCTGGCCAAGCTCATTCCCTACTGGCTCATCGCGCTGTTTGTCATCACCGTCTGCCTGCTTTTGGCCTGGCTCGTCTATGGTCTCACCCCCGCCGGTCCCGTGTGGCTCGTCTACGTGCTCGCCATGCTGCTGGCACTGTTCTTCTCGTCGTTCGGCCTCATCATCTCGAACTACAGCGACACCATGCAGCAGGCCATGTTCGTCATGTGGTTCTTCGTGGTCAGCCTCATGCTGCTCTCAGGACTTTTCACCCCCACGCGCTCCATGCCACAGTGGGCTTACCTGACCACCTACATCAACCCCATGCACTACTTCATCGATGCCATCCGCACAGTCTTCATCCGGGGCGGTACGTTCCAGCACATCGCCCACCAGGTATTTGCCCTGCTCGCCATCGGCCTGTTCATGGCCGTCTGGGCCGTCCGGAGCTACAAGAAGAACAGCTAATCAGACACCCTGTTGAGGTCCTTGCGGCATTTCTCTAGAGAATTCAGCACTTTACTGCCGGCAAAGTATTCGTTTACTGCCGGCAAAGTATTCGTTTGGTGGCGGCAAAGTCTTCGTTTGGTGGCGGCAAAGTATTCGTTTGGTGCCGCCATTTACCTAACTTAGCCAGCCATAAGAAGATCTATGGAGCTGTCGAGTTGTATAAAATAATCCAAAAAGTTTGTTAGTATCGGAAATATGTTGTAACTTTGCAGTTGATAAGAACCGATTTCAACTCTTTATAAAGAAAGGATAAAAATATTATGAAGAAGCAACGACTCTTGATTGATATTTGGCTCGTATTCGTAACACTATCCGCAATTGTCGCATGCAATAGTGATAATGAAGACGATGATGATGCCATTTCTGTAGAATTAGTAGAGAACTCACAAGAAAACATCTACTCCGACCGTGATGGAAGCCTTTATTTCAAGATTACGTCCTCATCACCATTGGAGGTTGCGGTTATTAATGCAGACAAGAATGTTTCCACTGTGAAGATTCCAGAATATGTCATCATAGATAACTCAAAATACAGATGTACAAGTATTGGTCATGAAGCATTCAGGGCATGTTTGGTACGTAATGTCACTATCCCCAATACTATTAAAACCATTGGGCCCTCTGCATTCGCTGGCTGTTGGCAATTAACCAATATTTCTATTCCAAACTCTGTGACCAGCATTGGTTCCTCTGCATTCTCTGGCTGCACAGGATTGGAAAGTATTTCCATTCCAAACTCTGTGACCAGCATTGCCGCAACCACTTTCCAGTTCTGCTTCAGTCTGGAGAGTATTTCCATTCCCGAGTCTTTGACCAGCATAGGCTATCGCAGCTTTTATAAATGCTCAAATCTAAAAACTATTATCATCCCAAACGCTGTGACTACTCTTGGCGATGAAGTCTTCCAAGAATGTTCGGGCCTGACAAGCGTCGTTTTAAGTAACTCCTTAACCAGTATTCCTAATGGTACTTTTCGATTTTGTAGTAGCTTAACGACTGTCACCATTCCCAGTTCTGTTACCTCTATTGGCGAAAACGCATTTGAAGGTTGCTCAAGCCTTAACGGTTTAACCATTCCCGACGCCGTAACCTCCATTAGCGATGAAGCATTTGCAAGGTGCTCAGGTCTTGGCAGTCTGATAATCCCCAACTCGGTAACCTCTATCGGGAAAAAAGCATTTGCTGAGTCTGACCTTACAGACGTCACTATTGGCAATTCTGTGGCAAGTATTGGCGAAGGGGCGTTCCAGAATTGTATAAACCTGACAAACATCACTATTCCCAACTCTGTGGTCAGCATGGAATGGTATGTCTTTCAGGGCTGTTCTAATCTGACGAGTTTGATTGTCCATTCTAAGAAAATTGGCATTCGATGGTTTGCAGAACTACCAAATCTAAAGGAAGTTGTTATAGGCGACGAAGTGACCGATATTGGTGCCCATGCTTTCGTAGGTTGTGAAGGTCTGACCAATATTACCATTGGCAACTCTGTGACTACTATCGGAGTCTCGGCATTTGATGGCTGCTCAAGTCTTCAAAGCCTTGTTATACCTAACTCCGTGACCACTATTGGTTATGATGCATTCTGGGGGTGTACCTCATTGTCGAACGTCATCATAGGCAACTCCGTAATCGAAATCGGAGTACAAGCATTCTATGGTTGCAGTAGTCTGACAAGTATCACCATCCCCGACTCCGTAGTAACTATTCAAAGGGATGCTTTTTCATACTGCCTTAATCTTACGAGCGTCACCATCGGCAGTTCGGTGGCAAGAATCGGCCTCAGAATTTTTGACGAGTGTCAAAAGCTAACCTCCATACATTGTAAAAATGCCACTCCGGCATCTGATGTGTTTGAGCCCTTTAGTGTACTCCAATATGAAACTATTACTCTCTATGTTCCAAAAGGCTCTCGTGAAGCGTATATGAATGCAGATCCATGGTACTACTTCACAAACATCATTGAGGAGTAGAGTAAAAAGAACAGCTTAGCAGGCGTGCTGGTTTTAACGAAAAACGAGGGGGCATTTCACACGTGTGATATGCTCCCTCGTTTGTTTTGGTTTTGGGACAAAATCAGACAAAGCTGATAACGCCCTGCTGGGGCTCTTGCGGCGCAGCGTCCTTCGGCTCATTGAGGCCGTAGTCGCCGGTGGCCTGCGAGTGAATGCTGTCAAGAATCTCACGGGTACGCTTGTAAGTAGGCGTAGACTCTACGGCCGAGATGACGTCGTCGTTGTCGAGGTCCTCGGGACGGAAGAGATAGATATGCGGGCGGCGCTTGTAGCGGCGCACGCCATCAGAACCTCCATAGTAACGTCCGCGACGCTCCTCACGTGCAGCGGCCTTCTCCTGTTCCTCGGCAATACGGTTGGCCTCTTCCTGTGAGTGTTTCTTCAGGCGAGCCTCCATGCCGTCGACGTTGGTGATGCCGAAGCCAGTGGCGAGGATGGTAACCTTCACCTTCTTGCCCAGCTCAGGGTCGATGGCGACACCCCACTTGATTTCAAAGTCGCCGAACTTGTCCATGAAGTCGTTGACGTAGTTCATCTCCTCCATCATGAAGTTGTCGTTGCTACTCTTCTCCTCGTTAAAGGCGATAGAGAGCAGGATCTTCTTCGAGTTGAAGACGTCGTTGTCGTTGAGCAGTGGCGAGTGGAGGGCGTCCTCAATGGCCTTCTTCACACGGTCTTCGCCCTCACCGTAGCCGGTCGACATGATGGCGACGCCGCCGTCCTTGAGTACGGTCTTCACGTCGTTGAAGTCGAGGTTGATGAGTCCGTGGACGGTGATAATCTCGGCTATCGACTTGGCAGCCACAGAGAGCGTGTCATCGGCCTTGCCGAAGGCGGCTGTCAGCGACAAGTCGGGATAGATTTCGCGCAGGCGCTCGTTGTTGATGACGAGAAGTGCGTCGACGTGCTTCGACATCTCCTCGACGCCATCAAGTGCCTGGTCAATCTTACGGGCGCCCTCGAAGCGGAAGGGGATGGTGACGATGCCGACGGTCAGAATGCCCATTTCCTTCGAGATGCGGGCGATGACGGGTGCGGCGCCAGTACCGGTGCCGCCACCCATGCCTGCGGTGATGAAGGCCATGCGCGTGCCGTCGTTGAGCATGTTCTTAATGTCCTCAATACTCTCCTCTGCTGCCTGGCGGGCGCGCTCGGGCTTGTTGCCGGCACCGAGGCCTTCGGAGCCGAGTTGCAGGTGGACAGGCACAGGCGAGTCGTTGAGTGCCTGTGCGTCGGTGTTACAAAGTACGAACGTGACGTCGTGAATGCCCTCACGGTACATGTGGTTGACGGCGTTGCCGCCACCGCCTCCGACGCCAATGACTTTGATAATGCTGTGCTCCTTCTCCGGCTCGCCGAAGTCAAGGATGTCTATGATATTATTGTCTGCCATAGTTGGTGTATTTTTTATTATTCATCGTCGCCAGTCATAATCTGCTTGCCGAAGTTGACGATTCCCTTCTTGAACTTGTTCCACTTAGAATTCTCACGGCGCAAGCGTTCACGCTCTTCAGCCTCAGCTTCTTCCTTTTCGCGCTGGATGCGTTCTTCTTCCTCGCGTTTCAGACGGGCTTCTTCCTCAGCTTTCTGTTTCTCGGCCTCGGTAAGGACAACGCCTGCGGGCACTTCACCTGGCTTGCGAGCAGGGCGCAGCTCGTTCACTTCGACTGAGGCAGCAGGTTTCTGCGGCCCGAAGAGGTCACCATTGGGGTCGATGGGTACGCCGGCGCAGTTGATGTCGCCCTTGGCCAGCAGTCCGAGCACGGTGTTCATCATGCCGTTGCGCGACTTGATGTCGTCGGTTCCGCCGGTAATGGTGTGTACGGGGAACTTGGCAACGCGAATCTTGTCGATGTGAGTGTGGTTCTGGAAGGCCCGCTCGATGTTCTTCATGTTGGCGCCGCCACCGGTGAGGACGATACCTCCGAGCAGTTTGTCGCAGTACTCCGACGGCACCTGGTACCAGGCGTTCTCGACAATCTCTTCGAGGCGTCCCTCCACAATTTCAATGAATCGGCGGCTCTCCACCTGGCGGTCCTGGTCGATGGAGTACTTCAGGTTATTGTCAATCTCATTGTTATCGGTATAGGCAGAGGCGTATCTTAGCTTCATCTTCTCGGCATCGCTCTCCTCCATCTGCAGCGTAGCAATGTCCTTGCTGATGTTCGAACCGCCAAGGGGAATCACTGCGAGGTGGCGCAAGATGTTCTTTGTGTAGACAGAGACGGTTGTCGTGTCGGCCCCGATGTCGATGAGCGCACAGCCTGAGCGGCGCTCGGCCTCGGTCAGCACAGCATCTGCCAATGCCAGAGGTGCGTTAAGCATCTCGGCAATGGCGATGCCGGCCACTTCGAAGCACTTATTGAAGTTTTTATAGAATGCCTTGCGTTGCAGGATGTTGAGGTAGTTACCCTCGAGATGCGTGCACTGTATGCCCACGGGGTCCTGCTGATATTGTGAATCGACCTTGTATTCCTGAACGGCGGTGTCGAGGATTTCCTGGTCAGGGTAGTTCATGTTGCGGTTGGCGTCGACCAGCTCGTCGACCAAGGCGTCAGTAACGATGGTTCCTGCGGGCAGGTCCTTGGCGACGACGTTGCGCACTCCGCGTATGGACTGTCCTCCCACGCCAACGTAGACCTGCTTAATTTGTGTCTTCAACTGGGCTTCCAACTTCTTGACGATACCCTGCAGGCACTGGGCGGTCTTGTCGATGTTGTAAACCACTCCCTTGCGGATGAATGCCGAAGAGTCTTCCTTGGCAACGGCCAGCACCGAGATGCTGCCGTCGAGGTTCTTCTGTCCCGCAATACCGGTCATCTTCGATGAGCCGAGTTCAATTGCTACTATAAATTCCTTTGCTGCCATACTTCTATTGTCGATATAACGTTATAACGATATTACGGTATTATGAATTACGTTTCTTGCATATTATCTGATTGTCGAACTCCACGCTGATGCGTTCGTAGCGGTCCCAGCCGGCGTGGCTGAGCCCATACTTGTAGAACTTACGCAGGCGCTCCAGTTTCTTGGGCACCTCATTTGGCGCGCCGAGATAGACGATGTGATCGCCGACGCGGGGCACCAACTCCAGCGTGCCGTCGCTGAGCACGTTCAGCTGTTCGGCCTGGCGCTGCCAGAAGTTGTCGGCCTGAATCTGCATGGCCACAGGTGCCAGCCGCTTCTGCGCGTACTTATGGCTGAAGCTGCCAGTTGCCACCAAAAGATTGCCGCCCAGCCGGCTGTGGGGCAGGATGTCACCACGCTCGTCGACGTAGTACTGCTCACCGCCAGCCGTCATGACGTGTAGCACGGGCTGGCGCTGCGTCAGGTTGATGCTGACGTGGCCGTTCTGCGTCTTGTAGCACTCCACGGCGTCGACGTACGGGTTCTTCTGCAACACCTCCTCCATCTGGCGCGTGCTGACAAACTGCATGGGCTGTGCCAGGGGGTACTTGCGCTCCTTCTCGAGCAGCCGCTTCACCTCGGCCGGCGTGAGCAGGCCTCGCGTCTGCTCGTCGGCAATGTGGATGTTTACCTCGGTACACACGGTGGCCTTGTCCTCGGGTTGGTTGAACACGGTGATGGCCAGCAGCAGGTAGACGGCGATGGCTATGTCCAGCAGGATGACGATGGTTTTCTTCCAGTTGACGGTCATTTATTTCTTTTCTAATATCTTGGTTATCTGGGGCACTTGGTTGTCGAGGTCGCCGGCACCGAGCACGACGAGCACGTCGAACTCACGGCTCTTGACGAAATCGAGCACGTCGGCCTTCTGTATCAGTCGCTTCTCGACGCCGGGGGCGAGGTTGTCGTAGATGAGCTGCGACGTGACGCCCTCGATGGGCTCTTCGCGGGCGGGGTAAATCTCGGTCAGCACCACCTCGTCGAGCTGGCTCAGCGCCTCGGCAAACTCGCGGTAGAAGTCGCGGGTGCGGGTGTAGAGGTGGGGCTGGAAGATGGCCGTGATGTGGCGGTCGTGGTAGAGCTGGCGTATGCTGCGCGCACTCTGGTAGATTTCCTTCGGGTGGTGGGCGTAGTCGCTGAGAAAGACAAGCCGGTCGGTCTTGATCTTGAAGTCGAAGCGACGGTCCACGCCTCCGTAGGTGCGCATGCCGTAACGCAGTTCCTCGGCGGTGCAGCCGTTCAGCTGGGCCATGGCCATGGCGGCGATGCCGTTCTCTATGTTAATAGGTATGGGCTGTCCGAGCACGATATCCCTGACCGGCTCTATGGGCGAGACGAAGTCGAAGGTGATGCCGCCGTTCTCGATGCGGATGTTCTCGGCGTGGAAGTCGCCCTCGCTGAGGGCGTAGTCGTAGCGTCGCACGCCCTCCTGCAAGTCCTCCTGCATCTCCAGTCCGCGATGGATGATGAGAGCGCCGCCTGGCTGTATGAGCGTCGTGTAGTGGCGGAAGCTCTCAAGGTAGGCCTCCTTAGTGCCATAGATGTCGAGGTGGTCGGGGTCAGTCGAGGTGATAACCGTCATCCAGGGACTCAGCCAGTGGAAGGAGCGGTCGAACTCGTCGGCCTCGATGACTACAAAGTCGGAATCGCTGAGGATGTAGTTCGTGCCGTAGTTCTTCGAGATGCCGCCGAGGAAGGCGTTACAGTCCATTGAGGCCTGGTGCATGATGTGGGCGCACATGGTCGAGGTGGTTGTCTTGCCGTGCGTACCGGCCACGCAGAGACCCTTCATCTGCCGGGTGATGGTGCCGAGCACCTGTGCGCGCTTCTGAATGTCGAAGCCGTGCTCGCGGAAGTACACCAGTTCCTGGTGGTCGGCGGGAATGGCGGGCGTGTAGACGACGAGGCACGACTGCGGCTGGAGGCAGGCGTGGGGAATCTCATCGACGTTTTCCTCGTAGTGTATGAGCATGCCCTCGCGCTCCAGCTGGCGGGTGAGGTCGCTGGGCGTCTTGTCGTAGCCGGCCACGACGAGGCCACGCCTGATGAAGTATCGGGCGATGGCGCTCATGCCGATGCCGCCGGCGCCAACGAAATAGACGGCTTTGATATCTTTGGTGTTCATAATGGGGTTATTGGGCATTTTGGGCGAGTTTGATGACTTCCTTGGCGATAATCTCGGCGGAGTCGGGCAGAGCCAGCTTCAGCACGTTCTCGCTGAGCGAGCGGAGCTTCGCCTCGTCGCTGACGGTCTCGATGGCCAGCTTCAGGAGCGTGGCCGGGGCGTCGGCATCCTTCACGTAGATGGCGGCGTCGCGGTTGGCCAGGGCCAGGGCGTTCTTCGTCTGGTGGTCCTCGGCCACGTTGGGACTGGGCACGAGGATGACGGGCTTGCCGATGAGGCAGAACTCGCTGATGCTGCTGGCGCCGGCACGGCTGATGACGAGGTCGGCAGCACGGTAGGCGGCGCCCATGTCGGTGATGAAGTCGGTTACCTTCAGGTTGGGAATTTTCGACTGGCGGCTGTCAAACTTCGACTTGATGTCGGCATAGTAGTACTTGCCTGTCTGCCAGAGGAACTGCACGTTGCTCGCGGCGACGAGGTCGAGGTGCTGCATGACACTCTCGTTGATGGTGCGGGCGCCGAGCGAGCCGCCGACGAGCAGGATGGTCTTCTTCTCAGGGTCGAAGCCTAAGCTGCGGACGGCATCCTCGCGCGAGAGGGTGGTCTCGAGCAGGGCCTGGCGCACGGGGTTGCCCGTCAGCATGATTTTGTCGGCGGGGAAGAAGCGCTCCATGCCCTCGTAGGCCACGCAGATCTTGCGGGCCTTGGCGGCCAGCTGCTTGTTGGCCAGGCCGGCGTAGCTGTTCTGCTCCTGTATCAGCGTCGGGATGCCCATGCTGTTGGCAGCGCCGAGAGCGGCACTGCTGGCATAGCCGCCCACGCCGACGGCCACGTCGGGCCGGAATTCGCGCAGAATTTTCTTGGCCTGCCACTTGCTGCGCAGGTAGTCGAAGGCTACGCCGATGTTGGCGGGTTTCCACAACGGGCGGTAGAAGCCGCGGATGGGCAGTCCCTTGATTTCGTAGCCCGCTGCCGGCACGCGCTGCATCTCCATGCGGCCCTGTGCGCCAATGAACAGTATCTTGGCGTCGGGGCGCAGGCGGCGCACGGCGTTGGCTATCGAGACGGCGGGGAAGATGTGGCCTCCGGTGCCGCCACCGCTGACAATGACTCTTAGCTCTTTATTCATATCTTTTCAATATTAACTTTTTCTGTCCGCATCTTTGCCGACCGGCTGATGCTCAGGATGGCTCCGATGTAGGCACAGTTGATGATGGTCGACGTGCCGCCTTTCGAGATGAGAGGCAGCGGCTGTCCCGTGACGGGTGCCAGACCCACGGCCACCATCATGTTGAACGTGGCCTGGATGACCAGCAGCAGTGCCAGACCCATGATGAGGAAGGCTGGGAAGTTGTTCTCGCACCGTGTGGCGATGCGGGCGGCACGGTAGAGCAGCACGATATACAGGAACACCACGAAGGCGGCGCCGAAGATGCCCATCTCCTCGATGATGATGGCATAGATGAAGTCGGAGAACGCCTGCGGCAGGTAGTCGCGCTCGGTGGAGTTGCCCGGTCCCTTGCCGATGATGCCCGACGAGGCGATGGCGATGTTGGCGTGGCCCACCTGGAAGTTCTCGTCAATCTTGTACTCCTCGGCAGGCACCTCCTCGCTATTGAAATGCTTCAGGATGCGGTTGCGCCAGGTGTAGAATCGGTGGAACACGCCGCCGCCCTTGATGGCATCCTTGTCGACGCTCTCCTCGCCAGCAGCGTTGACGACCTCGGTCATGTGGTTCTCCTCGGTGCGCTTCTCCTCGATGCTGCCCAGCGTCAGGACCAGCACCAGGAAGGCGGCTGCACCCACGGCAAGGAAGGCGGCCAGCTTGCCCATCTGCGACATCGGCACATGGCCGATGAACATCATCAGGAAGATGACGGCAAAGAGCAGGGCCGCCGTCGACAGGTTCTCGATACCAATCAGGAACGTCGTGGGCACCAGAATGAGCAGGATGTACTTGAACGCCTTGCGGTCGGCACCCGTCTCACGCTGCATGGCGCTGAGAATCTGGGCCGTGACGAGCACCATCGTGCCCTTGGCTATCTCCGACGGCTGGAAGGTGAAGCCCATCAGCGAGATGACGCGGTTGGCACCGTTGATGCTCTCGCCGCCGATGAGCACCCACAGCAGCGTGATTGCCGTGATGACCAGCAGGAACGGCGTCATCAGCTTGAAGTAGCGGCAGGGGACGTTGAGCGTCACCACGGCCACGATGACGCCAGCGACAATCATGGCCGCATGGTAGACAATGGGCCCCATGTAGTTCTGCGTCTTGTACGTCAGGTTGCTCGAAGCCGAGAAGACTTCGATGATGCTGATCATGCAAAGGAAGAAGAACACCATCCAGATGACCTTGTCGCCTTTGAAGATATTGCCTATTTTCTTGTTCACCTTGAGTATTTACGATTTACAGAATTTTCGATTGACGAGTTAGAGGGAGCGGGCTATGGCCTTGAACTGCTCGCCGCGGTCCTCCATGTTCTTGAACAGGTCGAAGGAGGCGCAGCAGGGCGAGAGGAGCACCGTCTCGCCGGGCTTGGCCAGCTCGTAGCAGGCCTCCATGCACTCGCGCATGGAGTGGGTGTCGCGCACGGGGATGCCCATCTCGTCGAAGTTCTGGTGCAGCTTGGCGTTGTCGGCACCAAGGTAGACCAGTGCCGAGCACTTCTCGCGGATGAGTGGCTTGATGGGCTCGTAGTCGTTGCCCTTGTCCTTGCCGCCGATGATGAGCACCACGCGGGTCTTCATCGACTCCAGCGCGTACCAGCAGGCATCAACGTTGGTGGCCTTCGAGTCGTTGACGTAGTGGACGCCGCGCACGTCGCAGACCTTCTCCAAGCGGTGCTCCACACCGGGGAAGTCGCTCAGCGACTTGCGGATGGACTCCTTCTTGATGCCGGCGATGTTTGCGGCCAGTCCGGCTGCCAGTGAGTTGTAGACGTTGTGCCGCCCCGAGAGGCTCAGCTCCTCCTGCTCCATGTTGAAGGGTGTGGGGTATTCCAGCTTGTACTGCCCCTCCTCGATGTAGCCGATGACGCCGCTCTTCTTGATGTCGGAGAACGGACACTGCACGGCCTTGATGTCGTACTTCTTCAGCTCCTTGGCAATGACAGGGTCGTCGGCCCAGTAGATGAAGGCGTCCTGCGGCGTCTGGTTCTGGATGATGCGCATCTTGGCATCGGTGTACTTCTGCATGGAGTTGTCGTAGCGGTCCAGATGGTCGGGCGTAATGTTCAGCAGGATGGCGATGTTGGCACGGAAGTCGTACATGTTGTCGAGTTGGAACGACGACAACTCGATGATGTAGTACTCGTGGGGCTCCTCGGCCACCTGCAGGGCCAGCGAGTGGCCGATGTTGCCGGCCAGTCCGGCGTCGTAGCCTGCCTGGCGGAAGATATGGTAGATGAGCGAGGTGGTCGTAGTCTTGCCATTGGAGCCGGTGATGCAGATCATCTTCGACTGGGTGTAACGGCCTGCGAACTCTATCTCGCTGATGATGTGGATACCCCTCTCGATGGCTTTGCTGACCATCGGTGCCGTGTCGGGGATGCCCGGCGACTTGATAATCTCGTCGGCCGACAGGATTTTCTCTTCGGTGTGCTGCCCTTCCTCCCACGCAATGCCGTGGTCGTCGAGCAGTTTCTTGTAACGGTCGGCAATCTTCGACATGTCTGAGACAAACACGTCGAAGCCCTGCTTCTTGGCCAGCACGGCAGCTCCTGCACCGCTCTCGCCGGCTCCTAATACAACTATTCTATTCATTGTTTTTATCTTATCTTCAACGTTATAATGGTCAGTGCCGCCAGGATGATAGTAATAATCCAAAAGCGGAACGTAATCTTCGACTCATGGAACTGGCGCTTCGGCCAGCCGCGCAGGACGTAGTGCGACGTCGGGTCGAGCTGCGAGTCCAGGCGGCGGAAATTGTCGTGGATGGGCGTAGCCCGGAACACGCGGACGCGCTTGCCCTTCTTCTTCATCAGCTTGAACCATTGCGTCTGGATGATGACGCTCAGGCTCTCGATGAAGAAGATGCCGCAGAGGATGGGCAGCAGCAGCTCCTTGTGGATAATGACGGCGCAGACACCGATGATGCCGCCGATGGTGAGCGACCCCGTGTCGCCCATGAACACCTGAGCGGGGTAGGCATTGTACCACAGGAAACCGATCATGGCTCCGACGAAGGCACAGAGGAACACCACCAGCTCCTCAGCGTGGGGAATATACATCAGGTCGAAGTAGGCGGCGTAGACGATGTGTCCCGACACGTAGGCCAGGATGAGCAGCGCCACGCCGATGACCGCCGAGTTGCCCGCACACATGCCGTCCATGCCGTCGTTCAGGTTGGCACCGTTGGAAACGGCCGTCACCACGAGGATGGTCATCAGCACGAAGAGCACCCAGCCTGCGGCCACCTTATGGTCGCCAAGGAAGCTCAGCACCTCGGAGTAGTTCAGGTTGTGGTTCTTCACGAAGGGGATGGTGGTCTTCAGCGACTTCACCGCCTCGGTCTTGTGCTTCACCACGACCTCCTGATTCTGCTGCTGCACGCTGACATTCTCGCGCACGACGGCATCGGGACTGAGCCAGAGCGTCAGGCCTACGATGAAGCCGATGCTGATCTGTCCCACAATCTTATACTTGCCCTTCAGTCCTTCCTTCTTCTGGCGGAAGATCTTGATGTAGTCGTCGAGAAAGCCTAAGAAGCCCAGCCAGACAGTGGTCATCAGCATCAGGATGATGTAGATATTGCGGATGCGGGCGAAGAGCAACACGGGGACGAGGATGGACACGATGATGATGATGCCGCCCATGGTGGGCACGCCCTTCTTCTCGACGCCAAAGGGGTCGATGGCCGGGTCGCGCTCGGTCTCGTAGATCTTCTTGCGCCGCATGTACTTGATGAAGTACTCGCCGAACCACGCCGAGATGAGCAGCGCCAGGATGAGCGTCAGCAGCGACCGGAACGAGACGTACGACCACATGTGGCTGCCCGGTATGTTGTATTGCTCCAAGAATCTGAACAGATAATATAGCATCTTCTTCTATTTTCGATTTACGGATTTTCTATTTACTATTTGGCAAAGCACTCGCGGACAACCTCGTGGTCGTCGAAGTGGTGCTTCACGCCTTTGATTTCCTGATAGTCCTCGTGGCCCTTGCCGGCAATGAGGATGACGTCGCCACGCTCGGCCATCATGCAGGCCGTGCGGATAGCCTCGCGGCGGTCGACAATGCTTATGACCTTTTTCATCTGTTTGGCATCGAGACCGGCCAGCATATCGTTGATGATGTCCTGCGGCTCCTCGAAGCGGGGGTTGTCGCTCGTGATGATGACGCGGTCGCTCTGGCGCACGGCTTCCTGGGCCATGAGCGGGCGCTTGCCCTTGTCGCGGTTGCCGCCTGCGCCGCAGACGGTGATAACCTTGCCCTTTCCCTCGAGCACCTCGTGGATGGCCTTCAGCACATTCTCAAGGGCGTCGGGTGTGTGGGCGTAGTCGACGACGGCGGTAAAGCCCTCCGGCGAGCGGATGGGGTCGAGGCGCCCGTTGACGCTCTTCAGCGTGCTCATCGTGACGAGAATGTCCTCGGGCTGCTTGCCCAGCATCACGGCGGCACCGTAGACGCAGAGCAGGTTCGAGACGTTGAAGCGCCCGATGAACTGCACGCCCACCTCGCGGCCGTCAATCTCGAGGTACATGCCCTCGAAGTGGCACTCGATGATACGGGCACGGAAGTCGGCCATCTGGCGGATGCTGTAGGTCTTCACCTGCGCCTTCGTGTTCTGCACCATGAACAGGCCGTTCTTGTCGTCGGCATTGGTAATGGCGAAGGCACCCTTCGGCAGCTGGTCGAAGAACATCTTCTTCGCGTCGCGGTAGTTCTCGACGGTCTTGTGGTAGTCCAGATGGTCGCGGGTCAGGTTGGTAAAGAGTCCGCCGGCGAACTTCAGACCGCCGATACGCTTCTGGGCAATGGCGTGGCTTGAGCACTCCATGAACACGTATTCGCAGCCGGCCTGCACCATGCGCTCCAACAATTCGTTCAGCTCGATGGCATCTGGCGTGGTGTGGGTAGCGGCCACGGCCTCGCCGTCGATATAGTTGCACACCGTCGAGAGCAGGCCGCACTTGTGGCCCATCTGGCGGAACATATTATATAATAAGGTGGCGATAGTCGTCTTGCCATTGGTGCCCGTCACGCCAACCAGCTTGAGGTGTGACGTCGGGTCGCCGTGGAAGAGCGTGGCCACCGGCCCTACGGCGTCCTCGGTCGACTCCACCTGTACGTAGGTGACGCCGTCGGCCGTCGTCTCGGGCATGTCTTCGCATAAAATGGCCGATGCCCCCAGTTCGACTGCTCGCGCAATAAACTGGTGGCCATCGACCTGTGTTCCTTTCATGGCTACGAACAAATAGCCAGGCTTAACCTGCCGTGAGTCAATCTTGACTCCGGCAATGTCTTTGTCGGCGTTGCCAACGATGGCCAGCGGCCTGACGTTCTTCAGAATTTCTCTCAAATTCATCATTGTAAGTATTCTATTTGTTATATTTCCAAACGTAGTTCACACACCGTTCCCGGAGTTACGGCCTTGCCCGCCGCTATGCTTTGCGACTTCACCTTGCCACGACCGACGAGGGCCACCTTCATGCCGCGGCGCTCCAGCTCGTAGACGGCATCGCGGGCACCCATTCCCGTCACGTCGGGAACTATTCCCTGATTTACCTTGGCCACCTTCGGTGCTTCGCCCTTCAGGCCCAGCCGACTGAGCACATAGGAAGCCGAGCCTTCGTCGCCACCTTTCACACCCGGCGTGAAGTTCGACGTGGAATCGCGGGCATCGTCGACCAGCCGCTTCACGTTCTGTGCCATCACGCCCTCGGCGATGTGGCGGAACACGACGCCGCTCATACCGCCGCCCGAGGCGGGCAGGCCGCGCTTGCGCAGACAGACGATGCACGAGTAGCGCGGGGCGTCGGCGGGGAAGAAACCCGCAAAGCTGAGCCAGTAGCGCGTCACGCCCGAATGGTAGCCGCCATGTTCATCGGCTATCTGGGCGGTACCCGTCTTGCCGGCCACCTTAAACGACCGCGACAGCGGGGCTGCCTTGCGGCCCAGGCCCTGGCTGACGACGTGTTCCAGAATGGTCTGCATCATGGTGATGGTCTCCGGCTTGGCGATGCGCTCTTTCAGTACCACGGGCGGGTATTCCTGAATGGTCTCGCCGTCCTTCACCAGCCGTTTTACAAACCTCGGCTGCATCATTCGTCCGTCGTTGGCGATGGCGTTGTAGAAGGCCAGCGTGTTAATGGGCGCAATCTGCGTCTCGTAGCCTATCGACATCCAGGGCAGCGTCGTCTTGCTCCAATACTTAGAGCGGTCGGTGGTCTTCGTATCGGGCATACGGATGATGGGCGGACGGTAGCCCTCGATGGGCAACTTCAGGTCTTCGTGGATGCCTACGCGGTAGAGGCCCTGCACGTACTTCTCGGGATGGCCGCCGTAGAACCGGTCGATGACGTGGCTCGTGCCGACGTTCGAGCTGACTTCCAGCGTGCGGGCCACATTGATGTCCTGGTAGCCGCCGCGGCGCCAGTTGTGGTCCTTCATCCAGCGGCCGTGCATCTCGACCACGCCACTACCTGTATGTATGATATAGCTTGTGTCGTTGGGAATCACGCCGTCGTCAAGTGCCACGAGCAGCGAGGCCACCTTGAACACCGACCCTGGCTCGCAGCGGTAGCTGATAGCCGAGTTGATGGCCTCGGCATACTGGCCGTCGGGCATGCGCATCATATTGACAATGGCCTTTACGTCGCCCGTCTCCACCTCCATCAGGATGGCCACGCCGAGGTCGGCATTCACCTCGGGCAGCTTCATCTCATCGATGAGGGCGCGCTCAGCCAGGTCCTGCATGTTCACGTCGATGGTGGTCACGATGTCGGCACCGTCAACGGGCGGCAACTCGGTGATATTCATAATCCTGTTGAGCACCTTCTGACGATGGACCAGCCCGTTCTTGCCGCGCAGCGTCGAGTCGAACGACAACTCCAGACCGCAGCGGGCAGAGTCGATCTCACCGAACATGACACCCACCGTGCGCTGGGCCAGCGAACCGAAGGGGCGGTTGCGGGCGTTGAACTCGTCCCAGTGGAAGCCACCCTTGCCTACCGACAGGTTGAAGATGGGCAACTTCTTGAGCAGGGCGAACGTGTTGTAGTCAATACGGTGTTTCCATACCGGCCAGTGGCGGGCACCCACGGTGCCGTCGCGGTTCACTTTGTGGCGCCCCTCTTGCAGATAGGCCTTGAACTCGCTGACCGACTGCTGGGGGAAGATGTCGTTCAGGCCCATGCAGAGGCTGTCAATCTTCTCGTCCCAAAGCCGGTTGACCCTGTTGATGGCGGCGGTGTCCCACGGGATGTTCTTCTGACGGCCGGGCTGGAAGTCTACGAACACCT
Source organism: uncultured Prevotellaceae bacterium (assembly GCA_946184965.1). GTDB lineage: Bacteria > Bacteroidota > Bacteroidia > Bacteroidales > Bacteroidaceae > Prevotella. Next base: position 17,832 of record CAMHHO010000013.1, read on the forward strand.
TGTACTCGGGTATGGAGCTGGCCATCAGCTGACCGTCGCAGCTCAGGATGTTGCCGCGGTTGGGCTTCACGGGAATGGAGTCGTGCTTCAGCTGCTGCTGGACAGCATTCCAGTAGTCCTTCTGGACAGTCATGATGTAGAGGGCCTTGCCAATGATGGCAATTCCGATAACCGTCAACGTCAGCACAATGGCGAAGTAGCGCGGCATGACCTTATTACTGTTGAACTTACTCATCTCCGTTTCCGCTTAAAAATCCTCGTTCGGGTATATTTATTATATAAGGTGGCTGCGGACTGGCGTGCAGCAGCGAGTCGTGGTTCGCTCTCAGCACACGCAGCACCTGACTCTCGCGGCAGCGCTCGGTCAGTGTGCTCGAACTCGACAGAGCCTTGTATTTGGCGTCCTTCAGCTCACGTTCCATTTTGTCAATCATAATCATGTCCTGCTGGCACTGGTAACGGAAGGCCACGTAGACCACCGTGAAAAACACGATGAGCACCAGCGTCCAGATGTTGCGACGAACCAGGTTGGCCGACAGGATGTCGCCGCCAAGGATCTTGCGGAGCGTAAGCGTTCCCACCGGCAGGGTGTCGTCCTCGCTCACGTTCTTCTTGATCTCCTTCAGCTTCTCCAAGGCGTTTTGCTCTTTCGCCTTGAGCTCTTCCTGGATGTCACTTTTCTCTTCTGCCATGAATTTATATTCGTTCTGCAATTCTCAACTTGGCGCTACGACTGCGCGGGTTGCGCTGCTGCTCGTCGTCGGTAGGTACGATGACCTTGTTGTTCACCGCGCGGAACGACGACGCTGTCCGTCCGAAGAAGTCCTGCTCGACCCGCCCTTCGGCATTGCCTGCCTTCATGTAGTTCTTCACGATGCGGTCCTCCAGAGAGTGGTACGTGATGACCGACAACCGGCCACCCTTCCTCAGCACCTCTGTGGCTCCGGCCAGCATCTCCTTCAGTGCCTCCAACTCGTGGTTCACTTCTATACGGAGCGCCTGGAACAGCTGGGCCGTCTCTTTCTTCTCGCGCTCTGGCCTGAGCAGGCTGCCCACCGTCTGCAGCAGTTCGCCGGTGGTCGCGATGCGCTGCTGTGCCCGCGCCTTCACGATAAGCGCTGCCAATCGCCGTGCCTGCTTCAGCTCTCCATAGAGATAGAAGATGTCGGCCAGCTGTTGTTCGTCGTAGCCATTGACAACGTCGGCGGCCGTCATACCGGCACGCTTGTTCATCCGCATGTCGAGGGGCGCTTCAAAACGGAAGGAGAAACCGCGCGTCTCATCATCAAAATGGTGACTCGAAACGCCCAGATCGGCCAACAGACCGTCGACCTCTTCAACTCCGTAGTAGCGCATCCACTGCTTGAGATACCTGAAGTTGCTCCTGACGAAAGTAAACCGCTCGTCGTCGACGATGTTCTTTTCGGCATCGGCATCCTGGTCGAAACCATAGAGATGTCCATTTGGCCCCAGGTGTTGCAGTATTTCCCTGCTGTGACCACCACCGCCAAAGGTGACGTCGACATAGATACCGTCAGGTTGGATAGCCAACCCGTCAATGCTTTCTTTCCGAAGCACTGGTACATGGTATGTCTCCGCCGTGACAATCATCTATTCAGTATCTCTCTGCAGGAGATGTCTCCTGCCCCATAATGTTTTCGAGCGCCTTGCCAAATTCTTCACTGCTCATCTTTGTGGCCTCTACCTTATCGTTTGCCCAAATCTCGATGGTGTCGTCCATACCGATGAACTTGACGTCCTGCTGAATGCCCGCCATCTGGAGATAACGCTTGGGAATAAGGAACCGGCCATTGCCGTCGAGTGTCACGAGTTCTACTTCAGAGACAAACTGACGGAAGATTTGCTGATGCTGGGCATTATACCTGTTCAGCCTTCTGCGGAGCGTGTCCTGCTGCTCATTCCATACGCTTTCAGGATACAGCACAAGACAAGGCTGGAAAATGTCTTTCCGCAGTATCAGCGTTTCGCTGCCCGATGCCTGTAGCACCTTGCGGAAAACGGCTGGCAGAAAGGCTCTTCCCTTTACATCAGTCTTGGCTTCTATGTTACCTAAAAAGCGCATATATATATTAATGTGAAGAATTCAGCCACAAAGTTACACATTTTCCCCCACATTCCACCACTTTACCCCACTTTTTTTTGAATTTAACATCTTTTTATTGATTTTGGGCGGTTTTGTCTCACAGAATCAGACAATCTTATGCGAGTTTTGCACTTTTTCGCGAAAAATGTGTCATTTTTCAAAGAAATATGTTACTTTTGCAACTTGATTGAAAGCTATCACTAAAAAAATGGTTACGGTAACTGAGAAAACAGTCGACATTGATAACATTCTGAAATCGAAATTGGGAAGCAAGGCCAAGTTTTTGCCTCGCCCGCTGGTTTCGTGGCTCAAGCGCATTGTCCATCAAGATCAGGTGAATGCCTATCTGTGGGAGAGCCGCCACCTTGTGGGTACCGAATGGCTTGAAGAATGTGTCAGATACCTGGATGCCACGCTCGACATCGTGGGCGAGGAGAACCTGCCTGACAAAAACGACGGGCGGCTCTATACCTTCGTCTCAAACCACCCCTTGGGCGGTGAGGACGGCGTGGCTCTCGGCGCCATCATCGGCCGCCACTACGACGGACGATTCCGTTACCTCGTCAACGACCTGCTGATGAACCTTCCCGGACTGGCTCCCGTCAGCATACCCATCAACAAGACCGGCAAGCAGGGGCGCGACTTCCCGAAGATGGTGGAGGCCGGTTTCCAGAGCGACAACCACATGCTTATGTTCCCCGCCGGTCTGTGCTCACGCCGAAAGAACGGCGAGGTGCGCGACATCGACTGGAAAAAGACGTTCATTACCAAGAGCGTAGAATACAAGCGCGACGTCGTGCCCATCCATTTCAGCGGCCAGAACTCCAATCGCTTCTACCGGTTGGCAAATTTCTCTGACCGTTTCCTGCCATTCAACTTCGCCATGCTGTTTTTAGTCGATGAAATGTATAAAAACGTGCATAAAACCTTCCGTGTCACCATCGGCAAGCCCATCCCCTGGCAGACCTTCGACCATAGCCGTAAGCCTGCTGAGTGGGCGCAATGGGTCAAAGACCGCGTCTACGAGCTCGGCCTTGGCAGCACGTCAGAGAAAGAACAGTAATACAAACCAAGAATAACTCTCGCAAAAACTGAAAACCCCAATGGAACAACCCATTATCGCCCCCATCCCCAAGGAAGTGCTCCGCAGCGAACTGACACCCGACCGCCAGCTACGCATGACCAACAAGAGCAACAACGAAATCTACATCGTCACCGCTCATAACGCACCCAACGTGATGCGCGAGATAGGCCGACTGCGCGAGATTGTGTTCCGCGAAGCCGGAGGAGGAACGGGCAAAGAAACCGACATCGATGAGTTCGACATCTGCGAGAACTGCTACAAGCAGCTCATCGTCTGGAATCCCGAGCAGCAGGAGATTATTGGCGGCTACCGCTATCTTGCCGGCACCGACTGGGAACTCGACGCCAACGGGCAGCCCATCCTGGCCACCAGCCACATGTTCCATTTCAGCGAGAAATTCCTCAAGGAGTACATGCCCTACACCATCGAGCTGGGACGCTCGTTCGTCAGCCTGCCCTACCAGAGCTCGCGTATGGGAGCCAAGAGCCTCTTTGCGCTCGACAACCTCTGGGACGGACTGGGCGCGCTCACCGTTATCAAGCCCAACGTGAAATACTTCTTCGGCAAGATGACCATGTACCCCTCCTATATCCGCAAGGGGCGCGACATGATTCTCTACTTCCTCAAGAAGTATTTCGACGACAAGGAAAAGCTGATTTTACCGATGAAACCGCTGAAAATTGAATCAGACCCCGCTGAGCTCGAACAGCTTTTCTCAGGCAATAGCTTTAACGAGGACTACCGCATCCTGAACCGCGAAATCCGGAAGTTAGGCTACAACATTCCACCGTTGGTAAACGCCTATATGAACCTCTCGCCGACGATGAAACTCTTCGGCACCGCCATCAACTACGGCTTTGGCGACGTCGAAGAGACCGGCATCCTGATAGCCATGGAGGAAATATTCGAGCAGAAGCGCGTGCGCCACATCGACTCCTTCATCCGCCAGCACCCTGACGCCCTACAGATTACCAGCGGCGCCAACAAGATTATCTATTCCACCACTTCCAAATCAGAATAGAAGATTCGGTTACCTGAAGTGATACGGCTGCAGTCCAGTTTAAGCAACGAGCCTGTTGCGGGCGTACAGTTTATGGTCTGCCAAATGGGATTATTCACGATGTTCGAGAATTCGCCCTTAGCCAATACCGTCCACGTCCGGCCATCGTCAGGTGAGATGGACAGCGTGTAGTCGAGCGGCATACCTTCCTTGGTGTCCTGCGACGGTAGGAAGCGTAACTTCCGCACCGTCATCTGTTTGCCCAATCCGATATACATCGATTGAACCGGACTGCCTGAACCGGGGAAGAAGATGTTGTAGTTAGACGACAGTTTCTCACCATTCTCTGGAGTATCGGCATCAATATCCGGTGCAAGGTAAGCGTTCAAAGCCGTGATGACTGGCGTCGCTTTTGAGTCGAGGATAGTCAGCCGTATCTGCGTGGTCTCCGTGGTGGGGAAGCAGAGAATGCGTTTGCGTCCGATGGTAGTCATGCTGCGCTGCGGTTCCTCCGAGATGATATCGTGCAACTCAGTCCATTTACCGCCTATAAGTGCCTCGACCTTGAACTTCTTAACGCGCTGTCCTTGGCGGATGTCCTCGCCAACCATCAAACGATTGAATGCCGTGGGGCGCTTGAAGGTCAGCGTCGACACTGTAGGTGACAGCTTACGTTTAGCCTTTAAGGGATGGTCGAAGATTTTGCGCACCATCTGATAGAAGACTGCGCCGCGAATGCTGTCTTCGGCGTGGATAAGGCCGTCCTTGTCAATGGGGAAGTTCAGCAGTAGTGTTGAGTTGCGCCCCACCGATTTATAATACGTTTCCATCAGTTTTGACAGGCTTTTCACGTGACCGTTCTCGCTGTCGTGATAAAACCAGCCGGGACGTATCGAGGTGTTCGTCTCGCCTGGGCACCACACGTCGCCGTCTTCCACGCCGTAGTGCAGCATGGGCCATGTCACGTCGCCCGTACTGTTCAGCATACTCCAGTTGGTCTCGCCGATGTTGCCAGCCTCGGTACCCACCCAGCGCAGGTCGCCACGGCGGTCGGCACCGTCGTTCCAGATGACGCAATGGGGTTGCAGCTCGCGTATCATCTTATAGGTATCGCCCCATTGGTAATAGCTCAGACGGTCGATGGTCCGTGTCTCGTCGGCACCGCCGTACCAGCCATTGCCGCCGTTGGCGCCGTCGAACCACACTTCAAAGACTTCACCATAGTTGGTCAGCAGTTCACGCAGCTGGTTGCGGAAATAGGTGACATACGCCGGCCGACCGTATTCAGGATGGTTACGGTCCCACGGCGAGAGGTAGACGGCGAACTTCAGCCCATACTCGCGACAGGCGTCGGCCAGTTCGCGGACGACGTCACCCTTGCCGTTCTTCCACGGCGTGTTCTTTACCGAATAGTCGGTATAAGCCGACGGCCACATACAGAAGCCGCAATGGTGCTTGGCGGTGAAGATGATGCCCTTCATGCCGGCGTTCTTGCAGGAGCGCACCCACTGTCGGCAGTCGAGCTTCGACGGATTGAAGAGCTTCACATCCTCGTTGCCATAGCCCCACTCCTGGTCGGTATAAGTGTTCAGCGAATAGTGGATGAAGGCATACATCTCCATATCCTGTAGCGCCAACTGGTGCTTGGTCGGTGTTGGAGCTGTCTGCCCGTGGGTGCCCCCCAAAGCACCCACCAGGCAGCAGATAACCAATAAATGTTTCCTCATAGTCTTATCTTCCGATGTATTTCTTTCCATTCATGATATAAAGGCCGCGGACAGTTGTCGGATTGACCTTGACACCCATCAGGTTGTAAACAAATGCATCACTGGTCTCATTGTTGACGGAACTGATGCCCGTTGCATCCAGGCTGATGCAGTAAAGACGGAAGTTGTCAAGCTTATAACGGCCGGTGCAGTCCCACCAGTTTTCCTCGTAGTTGCGGTTCATGGCCACCTTGTTGTTATCGGTGCGAACGCCCAATGTCAGCTCTTCGTCCTTGCCGATGGTCACCTCGACAGTAAGTGTCGACATATTGCCCATATCGCCAGAGACACCGGTATTGTTGCTGTTTACCTCATCATAGCCGGCAAATGAACGCGAGACTTCCTCTGGATGGAGTTTGTCGAGTTCCGATGCGATATAGTATTCAGGTTTGCCATAATACTGGGCTACGTTGTTGACAAGCAGGCGTTGTCCTGTCAGTCGCGAGCATCCGCCGTCGTAGGTTACGTTCATATCGACCGTCACTTTGTAGGTACCGGCTGGCAGGCCCTTGATGCTCTGGTAGAGATATGCGTCGGGCACCGGTGCCGAAAGCAGGCAATAGGAGTGGGCGCCGTCTGTGGTATATTGGTTATCCTCAATGGCCGTCCAGCTGTTGATACCGGCGTCAGTAAGCTCCTGAGCGGTATGGCACTCCTTACCTTCAACCAGCATCGACCAGCCGTAAGGCACGGTATGGGCGGCACCGCCCACTGCCTCGTCGTTGCCGTAAGTATTCTCGAAGCTGGCGTTTGTGATGAGGGTTGTCAAGTCATCGCCTGCCTTTACGCCGCCACCTAACTTAGCCTCCGAGATGAGTTTCTCTATCTGATCGATGGCTGCAGCCACACCTGCATTGTCGAGCAAGGGGTATTCGGAGTCATAGTCGGCCTTCGTTGTGTTGTAAAGAGTCTGGAGTTGTTGTCCGGCAGTTGTCTGTAAGACTGTTGCGCTATTTAGTGTCTCGTGAGCTTGGGCCAACGTGACACCCAACCGTTTGTATTCTTTGATACTGACTGCAGCCTGGTCAAACAGTGTGATAAGGTCATTGGCAGCACCGTTGATATCGTCGTACTTGGCCTTCTGGCTTTCCAGTTTGACCTTGCCGGCAGCCATAGCTTCCTCGATGGCTTTGCGCACCACGCCTTCCATTTTCTGTTCAAGATAGTCATTGGCCTTTGTTAGCGCATTGTTCAGGTTGTCGATAGCCTCCTTTATATTGGCACCGACATAGATGAGACGGAGGTTAGTGAAGCAATTCCAAAAACCATTCTGAGAGCAGTCGAATTCTATCTTTAGGGTATTGTCAGTGACGGTTGTCTCTACCACATTATTATATAGTCCCAAGGCAAAGAACTTGAGTGCCGTGTTGGCATCGTTAGGTACAAAGTAGTTGGCACCCCCGTAACCCTCCTTGATGTCGGTAGGACCGCAGGCAAACACGTTATGGATAGTTACCTCGTCACTATTGAGGCGTATTTTCGACTTCACGTTGAAGGTTGGACTTCCATCACCGTTGTTCCAGTCAGCTTCTGATTGTGCCCAGTCCCAGGAACACCACTGGAAACCCTGCACTTCAAGCCGGTAAGTACCATTGGCAACGTTATCGAGAACCTGCTCGGCCTTCCAGTCGCCCCACCACTTCTCCATAATCTTCTTATCAGAGTCGATGCCGAAATCGTTGAGCGTAGCCTTCCAGCCACCGTTGGTATCGAAGTGTCCGTTGACTAGCAGATAAGTGACGTCGGTGCCAGCGGCAAGGACTGAGTTGGCAGCCTTGTCAATAAGGTCGGAGAGGAACGTGATAATGTCCTCTATCTGGGCATTGTCAAACGCGCGGTCCTTGATTTTCTCATCGAATTCATTCTCTAACAGATAGTCGCCCAACTGATCCATAAGTTCCGACTCACCGCCGTCAGCGAGTGTCATCTCTGCCTTAGCCAGAACGTCGGCGAGTTTGACGTAAGCATCTTTGTTGGCAAGCGCACTTTCGTAATCAGCCAGGAACGTGGTGAAGAGCGCTTCTTGAGCTTCCACATCGCCTGCAGCTATCAGTTCATTGGCCTTTTTGATGTCGGCAGCAAGCACGTTGGTGTATGTCACATTTACATCTTCCATCATCGCCTGTGCGCTGGCTATGAGTTGGTTCAGACGGTCGGCAGCAGGTTTCTCGCCGAAATATTCAAGTCTGAAGTCGAGAATGATACACTGGCCGACGTTGGTGCCCTCAAACATGATGCCCACTTCGGCCTCGCCGGTACGACATTCGAACTCGACCTCCGAAAGACCTTGCCACCAGCCCGTATCGGTAAGGAGCGACTTGAACATCTTATCGCCAACTTTGGCATAGATATAGGCTCCCTTGATGGGGTCGCCCTCTTCGCCGGTATGACGAATCCACAGGCCGTAGTTGCCCAGCCTGTACTTACCGTTCTTCAAATCCTTAAGTTCTTGATATACCTTATTGTCGCCAAAAGCGCTTCCTGACCAGGAGCCGATTGTCTTATTGTCAGAATAGAAGCCTTGGCCGTCCCACTCGCCCATACCACAGAACGATGCAGGAACCATCGTCCATCCCGGTACGTCGTGACCGTCGTTTACCCAGTTTTCAGTCAGGTCGGCATTGCGCATATAGCGCTGAGTGACATCGCAAGGTCTTTCCTCCGAGGCGTTCTCGAAGCGCAACTCATTGAGGTCGGCCTGCACGCTGGCAATAGCCGCATCGAATGCAGCCTTATCGGTAGCAGTGTTGTAGACAGCTACCAACGATGTCACATCGTAGCCATAGCCCTGCAGCTCGGTCATTACTTGATGGAGTGAAATTTTACCGATGAAATCGGCATATTTTGTCTCGGGCAGGAAATACCAGTCGAGGGCGCCTTCGCCTGCTTTGATAATCGGAACAATGGTCTGCGAGGTGTATGAGACGCCTGTCCACATATCGGGGTAGGCCGTCCATGAATAGGTGGCATCGCTCTTTGAGGGACGCAAGTAGTAGGAGCCTGAGGTTTGTTTCTCAATGAACCACATGGTGCCAGCCTCGCCATCTCCGCCGTTGCATCCCATGTAATCAAGGTCGGCATACAGGAAGCCGTCAGGACCATAGAACGTCCAGTCGCCGTTGTCATTTTTCTCCATTAGGAAGGGCGTTCCCGTTTCAGAGGGAACCGTCTGCATGCCATAGACGCCAACGAACTTCTCGATGGAATAATTGTAAATGTAATACTTTTCACCGCTTACGGGCGAGACATCGCCAGGAACGGGTTTTTCCCACTCGGCAGCCATAGCGCAGAGGCTCGTTGCCAACAAAACTGTAATCAAGCACAGTACTTTTCTCGTTCTTTTCATGTTTGCTAGTTTTTAGGTTTTACAATCTGGCTGCAAAGATACTACGTTTAAAGAAAAACCATAGGCAACGATGTTTCCATTATGGGAAGTTATGTTTTCCCCTGTTGTTTTTTGATGCTTTTTAGATAGTCGCTGGGGGTTATGCCGTATTCGGCCTTGAAGTTCATCGTGAAACTCTTCAGTGAGTTGAAACCCACTGCGTAGGCTATCTCCGTAATCTGCATCTGCGAGCGTTCTAACAAAGCCCTGCCTCGTTTGATGCGTATTGTCCGGATGAATTCGGCAGGGCCTAATCCCGTAATGGCAATGAGTTTCTTATAGAGTAGCGAGCGCGACATACCTAACTGCTGACCTAACATCTCGACAGTGAGGTCCGTATTCCCCATTTGGTCCTCGACCAGCTTGATGGCCTTCTGCAGGAATTGCTCGTCAAGCGGTGTGATGGTAACCTCGCTGGGATTGACGTCGAGTTTCTTTTTAAAATCCTGGTGGCTCTTTCCTGCCCACTCTACGAATTTCTCCTGCCGCAGTTTCAATTGTTTGCGGCGGCGTGCCCGCAACCACAGCAGGATGGCGGCGAGAACTATCAAGAGAGCATAGACAAGGAAGGCCCAGCCCGTCAGATAGAAGGGTCTGTTGACGTGAATGGCCAGTGTGCACACCTGGCTGTCGTTATCTTCGCTCACCTTGAGCAGCAGACGATAGTCGCCGGGACTCAGACCTACCAGCGTAATATGGTTCTCCTCGGTGTAGGCCCAGTCGTTCATCATCCCTTCTATCTTGTAGGCATAGCGCAGTCGGTTGGCATTGTTCAGGATGCCTGCAAAATAGCGGATGACGACGTGGTTCTCGTCATGGTTCAGTGTGATGCGCTCGGTAGTGGCATCAATGAAGCGGTCACCAGCCTTGACGCTGACGATAGTCGGAGCACCAACGGTTGGTTGTGTGGCGACCGCCTCTTCCGGGCTGATGGCTGTGTACCCTTCGATACCACCAAAAAGTACGGTTCCATCGACAGAAAGTGCCGACGAGTTTGCATTGAAGAAAGGTGTCTGCAAGCCCTCGCGTACCGTATAGTTCCTGATGTTCCACTCCAGGGTTCCGTCCTGCCGCCTGTTTATCTCGAACCGCGATATACCGTTAGCAGTGCTCATCCAGAAGTGTCCTTGACGGTCCTCCACGATGCTCTTGATGCTGACAGCTCGTCCATTGACATAATAGATGGTGTCGCGTTGCATGTCGAAGAGGGCAAGTCCTTCTCTGTGCCCTAACAGCAGAATGTCACGACCCTTATCGTAGTACGCGGCTGTGGCCATTTTCGGTTCCATCTCCTGCGTACCACTGAGGTTCGTGGTGTATCGCTGCGCCTTCTGTCCGTCGTAGATGAACAGCCCGTATGTCGAAGGTATCAGCAGGCGTCCGAACTTGTCACGGCAGAAGTCGGTGACCAAGATGTCGTTGCCCGCCTTGTCCTTCATCTCCTCACAGCTGCCCGTGTTCCTGTCTAACCTGACAAGCGGACTGATGGCTGAGCCGCACCAGATGCCGCCAAGGCTGTCGGTAGTCACGCGCCACACGCTGTTTGTGGGCAGTTTGCCGTTGGCCATACAGTACTGTTCATAGCCACCGTTTGCCGACATACGGAACAGCCCTTCACTATAGGTACCCACCCAGATTGTACCCTCATTGTCTTCTGCGATGGCAGATACGGTGATGTTTGGCAGGGCGGTCTTCTCCGATGCGCCGTCTTTGTGCTCCACATACAGGCCGCCGCCGTCAGTGCCTATCCAGAGATTACCCTTCGAGTCACACAGCATCGTGCTGACGTCGCCATACTGGCGGCCTCGGCTTTGGAACATTCTCGGTGTGGCACTGGTATAGGAGATGCCCGTCTTGTAGTGGCCTGCCCAGACAGTGCCTTGACGGTCCATCGCCAAGGAGATGACGTTTTTGGAACTGAGCAGATGGGCAAAGCTGGTCATCTCAGCCGTCGTCTTGTTATAGACGATGATGCCTTTGTGGTCTGTGGCAATCCATAGGTTGCCCCGCCCGTCGTCCATCATGTCGCGAATGGCATTGTTCTTGGAGTCGGCGGTTCCTATCGTGGGAAGAGCTACCATCTGCTTCACCGCCTTCCCGTCTACGCTGTAATGACAAATCTTTTCATCGATGATGGAGAACACCCACAACGAGCGGTCGGCGTCGATAAACGTTCCGTAGATGTTGTCGCTGCGCTGCATCTCGGCAGGTAGCGTAAGCTGCCTCATCTGCCCATCAGCCACGCTAAATTGCCATACGCCCTGCTTGCCCGCTAACAGCATTGTCTCATGAGTGGCACTACAGGCGTAGAAATTCAGGTCTTCCACATGGAACAGGGCGTTCTGCCACGACCGTGAGCTGCTGCTGTTCCAGTCGTAGTGCCACAGCCTGCCTTGTTGCAGAACCCACAGCGAACCGTCGTCGGCAACCTTCGCCCTGTAGGCTTGGTCTTTAACGTCGATACCCAAATCCTTGAGCAATGCAGGCGCGTCGGCAATCAACTGACGCCTGTTTGTATTATAGATAAGGTATGCGTGCTGGCAATCTATCCATATATTTCCCTGTGCGTCCTCTTGCAAGTCATCGATGGCCTCCCGCTCCTTCAGCATCGGCTCCACCTCATAACCGTCGTAGCGGTCAAGTCCCATGTCAGTACCTATCCAAAGAAAGCCCTTGCTGTCAACCAACATGCACTTCACCGTACTGCTCGACAGACCGTCGGCAGTGGTCAGCGAACGGAAACTGTAGAGGCTCTCGGCATGCGAGGCCACGACAGCTGTCAGGACGGATATAAACAACACTAATCGGCGCATGATGTATAGATGTGGACTGCAAAAATACGAAATTTTCTCCATATTTACCTCTTTCAGAAACATTTTTTCGCCTCAGTCCCGAAAAAAAACACTACCTTTGCACCCAAAACAATGTAACGTATGAAGAAAGTACTGACCCTTTTATCGTTTGTCATTTGGCATTTATCATTTAACAACGCTGTGGCGCAGACTGCTGTGGACATCGCCCCCGAAATGGTGCCCGGCTGGAACCTCGGCAACACGCTGGAGCCTGGCCCATGCAACTGGCTCTCCAACGAACTTGACTACGAGACGGCCTGGCAAGGTTCGAAGACCACGCAGCAGATCATCGACTTCGTCAAGGCTCAGGGCTTCCGCTCCGTGCGCATCCCCTGCTCGTGGTATGTCCACATGGACCAGAACTACAACATCAGCCCGGCGTGGATGGACCGTGTGCAGCAGGTCGTTGACTACTGCATCAACGACGGCCTCTATGTCATTCTGAACGACCACTACGACAACGGCTGGATTGAGAAGTCGTTTGCCGGCCAGACACCGTCGACGGTCAGCAAGAACTGCTCCATTCTCAGCATGATGTGGAAACAGATTGCCACCCGCTTCCGCGACTACGACCACCACCTGCTCTTTGCCGGCATGAACGAGCCCGACGCCGCTGGCGACCAGAGCAAGGACAAGGCCGCCGACATCGCCACGCTCATCAAGTACGAGCAGACGTTCGTCAATGCCGTCCGTCAGACGGGTGGCAACAACAGCAGCCGCGTGCTTGTCGTGCAGTCGCCATCGACCAGTATCGACCTGGCTTACCAGTACGACGTGATGCCCACCGATGCCACCCCCAGCGCCCTGATGCTCGAGGTGCATTTCTATTCACCCTACAACTTCACCATGATGTCGAAGGACGAGTCGTGGGGCAACCAAGCCTACTACTGGGGTTCGGGCAACCACGTCGGAGGCTCCAGGCACAATGCCACCTGGGGCGAGGAGTCCTACGTGCAGGAACAGATGAGGCAGATGAAGATGAAGTACACGTCGCGCGGCATTCCCGTCATAATGGGCGAGTTCGGCACGCTCTGGCGCACGATGCCGCAGGGCGAGAATCAGGAGAAGCACGACGCTTCAGTCTATGCCTGGTACAAGACCGTCTGCCGCTATGCCGTCCACAATGGCATCGTGCCCTTCGTGTGGGATACCAACTATTGCCAGCGCCCGTCGATGGACATCCTCAATCGCAAAACGCTTACCGTCTTCAACCAGAAAGCCCTCGACGGCATCATCGAGGGGTGCGCCTCCGTCAGCTGGCCCTACACTACTCACCTCTCACCTATTACCACTCACCGCTATCCATCACAAATCTACGACCTTTCCGGCCGCCGGTTATCCAGCGTCCCCCGTCATTCTGTCTACATTGTGAATGGAAAAAAGCGGTTCAGCTATTGACCAGCTTATCTGACGACGTACTTCTTCCCGTTGTTGATGAAAAGGCCATGACGCTGCGGACGGCTGTCCAGACGCATGCCCTGCAGATTGTACCAGTGCAGGTCGTCGTGCCTGTCGTCGCGCATCATGCTAATGCCCGTACCAGGGCGGTTCAGAAATTCCTTCAGCACATAGAGTCCGGGCAATGCGCGGTGGCTGCTGTTGTCCCATAGTCCGCGGTTCACCCAGTTCGTCAGCACCTTGCTGCCGGGACCGTTGCCGTTCTCCTCGGGGAACCACCAGTACAGTCCGTTGACGTTGTCGTGCTGCTTCAGTTCGGCTATCAGCGACTTCAGGTAGGCCGCCTGACCGTCGGGCGACACCGCCCACGTCTTCGAGAAGTCAGTAATACCTGTCGATGGCTGCCACTGATAGTAGTAGGCGGTCTCCACTATCTGCACCTGCTTGTCGGGAAAGGCCGTAGCCAGCTGTCGCAGCGTGCCGCCGAGCGTGGCCAGCGAACCGTGCCAGAAGGGGTAGTAGCTCAGTCCGATGACGTCGTAGTCGACATCGGCCAGCCGCCGGTAGATGTCGGTCACCACGCCTGCCTGTCCGGCCCGCTCCGTATGGATGATGATCTTGGCCTGCGGACACACCTCGCGGCAAGCCTTCGATGCCTGCTGCAGCAGACCGACGAAGCGGCTCCAGTTGGCGTCGGCCGACGTGTAGCAGCGGTTCTGCTTCGAGCCGTACGCTCCCCACAGCATGCCATAGCTAATCTCGTTGCCCGTCTGTATGAAGTCGGGCGTGGCGCCTGCTTCCACCAGCTGCTCCAGGCACTCCTTCGTGTATTCATAGATTCTCGTCTTCAGCCCGTCGTCGTTCAGCGACAGCCAGTCGGCGGGCGTCCACTGGTTGGCGGGGTCGGCCCAGGTGTCGCTGTAGTGGAAGTCGAGCATAAAGGCAAAGCCCTCGGCCTTGATGCGGCTGCCAAGGCGCACCACATAGTCGAGGTCCTGGCACACCTGCGCGTCGGTCGAGCCGTCAGGTGCCTTGCGCTGCGGGTTCACGAAAAGGCGCACGCGCTGGGCGTTCCAGCCCACCTGTTCGCTCTTCATGTATTTCAGCACGTCGTCAATCTTCGTCCCCTGCTGGTCGTAGTAGGCCACGCCCAGGTCCTCGTAGCTCTGCAGCACCGAGATGTCGCCGCCGACATACAGTTCCTGTGCCCTGGCGACAAGTCCAGCCATAAGAATGGCCGCCAATATAGTGTAATGTCTCATCATTTATTTAATTCAACTTTCGCAAGCTCCGCTTGCTGGGAGTTTATGGGAGTTAATAGGTAGTTAACGAGCCTGCGGCTCGTGGAGTTAGCGGACAATAGACCTGCTGTAGCAAAGTAAAGTCTGTTAACTCCAGAGGCTGAAAGCCTCTTACTCCCGATAACTTCTGATAACTCCAAACATGCGAAACTTTTATATTTAATAACGCTTATTCCTCTTTTTTATTGTGATCGTTTCATCATCATTGCGCAATTATTTTGCATGTTTCATATATTAATCGTATTCTTGTCGCCGTGAAACGATACGTGCATAGTCTGTTGATCGTGGCGGCTGTTCTGGCCGGTGCGTTCGCCAGGCGCCGCCTCGTCATAAAGAGGTGGCTCTTGGTGCGCGCGAGGCGGCGCGTCACGGAGAAATTTACAATTTACAATTTACATTTTTGGTTTTTCAATTCAGAAGCATAGATTTTTAAAGTATATATATTATTATAATAATATATATACTTTACACTTCTGCTACTATTACCTTACTCCTCGTCTCCTTACTCCCCGTCTCCTCGAAATGGAGCGAAAGCGAGACCAAAAATGTAAATTGTAAATTGTAAAAATCGCCGCTATCCCCTATAAATACAGGGGAAAGCGGCGATTTTTGCATAAAAACGAAAATGTAAGTTTCCCCCCCCCACCTTCGCTTTTTCTACAGAAAAATCGGCTGAAAGACAAGGCAGCCGAGAGCAGCAATTATTAAATAATGTGTAATTTCCGAATCAAATCACATTGCTTTCAGGAAATATTCGTATCTTTGCAAGCAATAGCAAAACGGTGTTGGCAATATTATGGCAAAAACGATACATACAATTCTTTACGATAATGTTCTTGAAGGGTCGAAGATCATCACCATGGATAACTGCGTATGTCAGCTCTTTGACATCAAGCGTGACTATGATGCACTTATCCGTGACGAAAAGGATGTTTTGTCGAGGCCGGCGTTGTATATCCTTCTGAATAGGGACAGCCGCAAAGCCTATATCGGCCAGACTGACGATTTTCCCGTGCGGCGGCTGTTCCTTTCAGAGGGCAGCCGCCGCACGGGGTTGATGATCATGAGCGGCTTTCGCCGTCAATGAGGGTTGTTCAAATCGTCATTAGTACACTATCTCCACGTCTGTGAAGTCAAAGTCGGCGATGGAGAGCCAGCAACTATGGCCTATCCTGTTATACCATGTATTGGGATCGACAGTTTGCGTCACCACCAGCCTATAGACGCTATATACACCCTGAAGCGGAACTTCGTAGGTCTTGGTGACACTGTTGACCGTGGGTAAGGCGTGAGAAGGAGTAACTCCGGTATGGCGGTAGTCGAGCAATGCCCAGTTGGGGTCGGATGCTTGCTTCTTGCCGTAGAGCGCCCACTCCTGGGGGTTACGCCCTTTATGGCTTTCCACATCGTTGGGAACAGTGATAGTGTAGGACTTGACAATACAAGGTGAACTTGATGCGAAATCCACAATCCATTGACCATTTGTCTGGTAGGCAGTGGAACTAAACCACTTCGTATAGGGGCTGTGGTCAAAGAGGTAGTCAGCCACTTCGCCCTCGAACCCTCTGGAAGCCGTCCACCCTTTGGGCCTGTACAGCCAGAACTTCACTGCCTGCAAGTCATAATAGTTGGGGCGTACGACGTTGAACTGGCTCTTGATGTGTTGCACCTGATATTCTTGCCACTCCGTCTTGTTCGTGGGGTCGGCCTTCTGTTCGGCCAGCCACTTGTCAAGTTTTTCATGTTCCTCCCTCAGTCTGTGATCCACGTCTTCTGCTGAATAGCGTCTGTAGTTGGGCAGATAGATACGCGACATGACAAAGGGCGTGTCATAATCCTTAAGCTTGACGGTAACGGTGACTGTGACCTCGTAACTGGGAATCCACACTGGGCTGAGTGCCTCGCGTTCGACCGAAACGCTCGGGTTGCTGTAGAGGTCCTCCCACTTGCTCGACGAGAACTGTGTGGGCTCTAACAGATAGTCGTCGTCGCCGCGTCCTACAAGGTGATGAGGTGCCTTGCCTCGTTCCAAAGTGTAGGTATCCACATTCTCCCAACACTTCACGAAGGACATTCCTTGCTTGTCATCGGCTTCGTAGAGATAGTCGTAGACGGGGGTGTCGTTGGCAACGCCGGTGAATACTGAGCCACTATAGGCATCTCCGACGTAATCGTTGTTGCCCAAGCCGATGGCATTGCGGAAAGCGTTGTGGGAGTCGTGCTTGGTGCCCTTTCTGACACCGCAAACGGCCGTCACTCGTTTCCATTCAATCTGGTCTTTGGGGAACACGTTTGGATTAAGCACCACGTCTATGCTTCTGGGGTCGAGCGTGTATGCAACGCCCTTGTTGGTGTTGCCGTACTGAGGGAAGAGAGTTGTCAGCCCTGACATCTTGTGCGGGTCATTGTAGGTGAACAGTCCGAGGCTGATGAGCGTCGGCGGTGTCCTGAGGTTCCACACGCCCTGTCCCAGGGTGGTATTGGCCATGTCAAACTGCGACAGGGGGTAGGTGATGGTGCTCATGCCGCTGACGGTTCTTGAACCGCTGATGAGACCCTCGGTGTCGATGGTGCCGTCGACATACTGGCGGACGATGTATTCAGGCTGTGGCTCTTCTTGTCCGTAGTATTTGGCTTGCACCTTAGCCGCACTGGTGATGACATTGTAGCCCCCCTTTGCAGCGGCGACGGTCGATGTGATGGCTCCTATCCAGTTGCCCGTAGTGAGGTTGGTGATAAGGCTGGTGATGCCGCCGTAGGCCTCCTTCGCCTTGGTGACCAATCCGCCAAGCGAAGTGACCATCGTCTCCGGAGCATTCTTCTCCTTGATTTGGGCACTGAGTTTGCCGCGCAGCGACACCTGGCTGTTGCTCCACACGCGCATCTCCATACGTATGCGCTCGTTGAGGGTCTGGAAGTCTGGACGATACTGTGAGAGGTCTAAGTCGAAGGCCCACCAGCCTCCGCCCGGAGGTGCGAAACCGTCATTGGTCTTGGAGTCTACCCAGGGCGACACGATATAGCCGTAGTCAGTGCCACGGAGTCCGAGAGGCTCCTTGTTGACGATGTCCTGACTGATGGGGATACCGAACTTGTAGTTCTGTCGGAGGGCCAACTGCTTGGTGAGGGTCACCTCCCAGGCGTGGTCGTTGGCATCGGCCACGTTGAGGTCGTTGAGGAACACGAAGAAGCGTAGCAGACCCGTGAACTTATTGTAGACGGCGAAGAAGTCGCGGTTCTTCACGTCGTAGGTGCCGATGGCATTGAACACGAGTTCCCATCCGTTGGCGGGCTGCAGGTCGTCGCAGAAGTTGAAGGGCAGATGGGTCGACACCGCTTCGTCTTCGGCCCAGGGCAGGGCCTCGCGCGTATAGCCGGCAGAACCGTTCTCGTCGACCATGTTGCCGGTGCCGGTGTAGCGGTAGATGAACTTCTGCTCGCGCCAGTTGTCGCGGGTGAAGGTCTTAGCGTTGATGTTGTAGCCCGCCTCCGTTTTGCCAGCGGCGTTCAACTGCGACATCGTCGCATTGTATAGCTTTTGCAGGGTCTCCGCGTTCATCACATCCTGTTTATTAATGTTTGTGAGGGCTGCGCCGACCGTGGAGAGAACATCAAGCGGTGAGTCGCCGATGGCTTCGGCACGGGTGAGGGCTCGGGCGCTTGCCTCTTCCTGCTCGTCGTCATTAAAAGTCGCAACCAAGAAGTCCATGGCTGACTCAGAGATGAAGAACGCGCCGTTACCCTCTTCGCTGATGGGGAACAGGAAGAAGCGTTCCGTGCGCGACTCCTCGCCGAAGGCGTCGCTATACTCGTCGTAGATGGCATCAAAGCCTACGAGCTGTTCCGTTTCTATCAGCGTCCAGTCTTTCTCGCCGTCGACGAAGGGCCTCCACTTTCCGGTGCTCTCTTCCACCTGGAATTCGCCTTCATCGTCGTAGAAGAGATCGTAGGCGATGAACGTTTTGTCGTCTTTGAGCGTCCACACCCTGAAGGTATTTTCCTCCATCATGTAGTAGCTGATGTCCAGCCACGGCAGTTGTGGCAAGAACTTGTTCATGTCTTCGATGGTAGTCAAACCATCAATTGTGACTGGCTCTGGCTTTACGGGGTGGTCGATACTTTCGCTGCATGAGGTCAGTGTCACTCCGCCGCAGATTGAAAGGATGGCGGCGAGCATCCAAAGCTTTACTTTTCTCATGTCAATTCCAATTAGTCCCTTGTTTTAATAATTTGTGATAATATCTATTAAATGATTGCGTTTTATTGTTGGTTTATCCATCTTTAGCATAATTTAGGTTTCAAAGATACTCTTATTTTTTGAATTATACAAGTAAATTAATGATTATTAATAACTTTTTGCGAATGTGACTACTCATGCACCAAGGATTGCTGAGTAGCTACAAAATAATTCCGTTTCGGCGCAGACCCTGAAACAGCGATTTGCGCCAAAACGGAATAAGTAGAGATGCTGAATTACTGTTGTCACAGCGGGACGGTTCTTTTGTGATATGAGAAGATTTATATCCAATCTGCATTGAATGTCGATACGGAAGAAAAACGCCATCAAGAGACCTTCTCACTAAAGAACTCTGGTGATTTCTTCCGAAAGATGGTCATCCTCGATGGAAGCGCCAAGTCATGGACTGACGAAGATGGAATAACATATATTGGAATCATCCCTTTCCTCTTGGATGATTATTAACAAGCATTGCATGGAACAGAAATTCGGGAAAAACAGCATTCTTGGACGATCCTAGCGGCCAAGCCGAGTGCCTTTGCATCACCCCTAACTATCCTTGGGTGACGCCAATGATGCGGCTGACGCCGCGGTCGTCCATGCCCATTTCGTAGAGGATGAGGAAGAAGGTGTTAATCTATATTACCTTTTTCGCATTTCTCCCAAATTATTCGTACCTTTGCACCCGAATGAGACAGCACGTGAGTTTTCTGGTGTTGGTGTTGGCCGTTATAATCAGTGTGCTCCTGAGCGGTTGTACCGATAGTCACCAGCAGCGGCTCCAGTTAGAGGAACTGGAGCGGCAGAACCGTGCCGACAGCGTGATGCAGGACCTCGCGCTGGCCCAGTCGCTCGCCGACCACTTCGACCGCCACGGCACCCGTAACGAGCAGCTCCGCGCCCACTACATTCTCGGCCGCACCCATGCCGACCGCGGTGAGTTGCCCCAGGCCGTCGCCGCCTATAACGATGCCGCCGAGCGGGCCGATACCACCGCTACCGATTGCGACTACCGCACACTGAGCCGCGTCCACGCCCAGACCGCCCAGCTCTACTACAGCCAGCTGCTGCCCGACAATATGATACGCGAGGAGCGGCAGGCCATGAAGTATGCCGAGATGGCCAAGGATACCATGCAGTACCTTTATTGCTACGGAATGTTGGCCGAAGGGTATGACATGAAGGACATGAAAGATTCAGCACTATATACTCTTTCAGAGGTTTATACATTATATAAAGTAATCGGGCGTGAAAAATCTGCTGCATCACTATGTTGCACCTTAGCCAATATATGTCGGAAGCAGAAAGATTATACAAAGGCTGAAAAATATATGCAGGAGTATGAAGCGCGGTCTGGATTTTTTGATGATCGAGGCAACATAGAAAAGGGTAAGGAAATATTCTATTCCTGTAAAGGTCTATTGTGCCTCGACACATCTGACAAAGATGGTGCAGAACATTATTTCCGCAAGCTGCTTGGAGTCGCCAATACCCACGATTTGAAGATTGCTGCGCTGGACGATCTTCAAAGGTTTTATTCTAAATACCACGACAAAGACTCTCTTGTGAAATACGACCGTCTTAGTGACAGCATTTGTAGTATTGTTCATAATGAAGTGGAGATGCAGAAGACGCTTCAGGTTCAGGCAATGTACAACTATACACGTAGTGAGCGTCTCGCCCACCAGAAAGAGAAGGAGGCAGATAGATATAAGATCGCTTGTGCGCTCTTCGCCATTTTAATCCTGCTTCTCGCCATTGTCTACATCCATAATCGCTACGAGAAACAGCAGTTAAAAGACAGGATTCGACTTTTAAAAGGTTATTCCGTCAACAAAACTCTTTACGACAGTTCCATTGCCCAACGCTTCCGCCAGCTTCTGAAAGCTAATCCTTATAAGAATCCGAGTTTGAACGACTGGAAGGAACTGGCTGCCCTTATCGAAAGCGAAATACCCACCTTCCGCGAGAAGCTGCAGACAGACTCTCACCAGTTGTCCGAAGCGGAATTTGATATCTGTATGCTCGTCAAGATTCAGATTCCGTCTTCCGACATAGCCCGTTTGAAGCAGTGTACCCCCTCTAATGTAACATATATGCGGAAAAGACTCTTCAAAGCGCTCTTCTCAAAGACAGGAAAAGCCGAAGAACTGGACGAATACATCATGGCGTTGTCTTAAATGTAAGAAATCGCCGATTTCATCGGTGATTTCTTTTGTTTGGTGGATATGTTTTTACCCTGTCAAATCCTTTTTGTGGCTCCCTCTTTTCATTTTGTCAAAACATTTAAATGGCAAATATTTGCCTTTTTATTCCCATTGGCGTAAATTTGCAATCGAATTAAAAGAATAGTGACTATGAAGACAGAACTACTTTTTACGCTTTTTGCGCTCCTGCCGACGTTATCATTCAGTCAGGACGTGTACGAACCATTCTTAGAGGAAGGTAAGGTTTGGACATATCATTATTACAACGATTTCACGGGGCACGAATTCTACGAAACACTTGCCATAAGTGGTGACACAATCGTAAACAATAAGAGTTACAAGCGAATTGTAGATGTGGCTACAGGAATCTTTGAATGTGCTATGCGTGAGGATGGAAAGAAAGTGTTTTGCGTTTATCCCCACTATGCGGACGAGGTGTTACTTTACGACTTTGGGTTGAACGTAGGTGATGTCTTTCAGCTTTATGACGATGACAATGGCTCAGACCCTAATGCCTGGGCAACGGTTGTCTCTGTGGATACCGTTGTAGTAGGCAGTCGGGCCTTCCGTGTTTTGGACGTTCGCCCAAAGGATATGATGGGTTGGTCTAACTGGTGGATTGAGGGAATAGGCAGCATGTATTATCTTACTTCAAATTACCTATCGGTAGGGAACAATTATGCCTTTTCTACATGCACAGTAGACGGTGAGACCATCTTCACTCATAAGGATTATCGAACCTCTGGCATTCCTGGGATATCTTATACGAACAAGAATAAGTATTCGTCCTTCCATAATCTTCAAGGCCGTCAGGTGCAACAGCCGACGCGGGGCGTCTACATCCGCGACGGCCGGAAGGTGGTGGTGAAGTAAACGTCTCAACTAAAAAAACAAGAAAAGCGATGAGTCCGTAAAATAACCAGGAAAAGATTTGGGCGTTTCAGAGATTTATGCTATCTTTGCAACCAGTTGAGCAACCAGCTTTCTCGATATCTTCACGAACGGCAAATTCTATAACAAAAGAACCGTCCCTCTGTTATACTATTACGACGATGACTGCAGGTTGACCAGCAAGACGATCGGTGACATGACGACGACCTATACCTACGACAACAACCTGAACAAACTGGCGAGTGCCATCAGCAACAACGGAACGTCGAAGGTATACACCTACGACGCTCGCGGCAGACTGGCCTCAGAAACGGAGACCGGCATCAACTCCGTATGGTTGCGGAAGGAATACACTTACAATGGCGGGCGTATCGCTTCAGTCAAGTACACATCCTCGCAGTCTGGACTGCTGGCTACGGAGAATTACACATACGCCAACGGACATCTTACAAAGGTGGCTCTGAGCGACGGTACGGTCATCTTCCAGCTGAACTCAGAAAATGCCATGCAACAGCCGACCAACGTCACTACGGGTTCCTTTACAAGGACATTCAGCTACAACAGCTACGGGCAACCAACGTTGCGGAAGGTGATGCGCTCGACCACAACCCATCAAAACCTGTCGTACACATTTAACTCCCAGACAGGGAACCTGACAAGCAGGACAGACAACATGAACAGCCTGACTGAGAGTTTTGGCTATGACAATTTGCAGCGGCTTACATCGTTTGCAGGTAATACTGTAAGCTACGACGTGAAAGGAAACATTACCGCCATGGGCGATGTCGGTACCTTTGACTACGATACGTACACCCACCCGTACGCCGTCGCTGACATTTGGAGGACTAACACAAGTGGCACTCTTGATGAACAGGATGTCAGCTACTATCCCTTCCACCGTCCGAATACGGTCTCAGAGAATGGCAACACCTACACATTCACCTACAATGGCGACTACGACCGCGTGGCCATGACTGCAACTGAGGGAATCCTGAACGGACATGTCCGTCACTATTTGGGCGGGCAGTACGAGATGGAGACTCAGCCGTCAGCGGCTACAAATGAATATCTCTATCTTGGTGGCGACTGCTACTCTGCTCCGGCCGTTCTGGTGAAGTCTGGCAACACCAACAATCTGTTCTTCATCATGCGCGACCATCTTGGCAGCATTACGAGAGTTGTACACAGTAGCGGTGGATACTATTTTCAGAACGTGAGCTATGATGCATGGGGAAGAATACGTAATCCGCAGACGGGCACCCTCTACACCTTGCAGAATATGCCGACCCTGTTTCTCAGGCGCGGCTACTGCGGCCATGAGCATATTCCTGGCACTGGGCTTATCAACATGAACGCCCGCCTCTACGACCCGCTCATCGGCCGTTTCCTCTCACCTGACCCGTATGTTCAAGAGGCAT
This sequence comes from uncultured Prevotellaceae bacterium, assembly GCA_946184965.1. Lineage (GTDB taxonomy): Bacteria > Bacteroidota > Bacteroidia > Bacteroidales > Bacteroidaceae > Prevotella. The sequence goes on from CAMHHO010000013.1 coordinate 41,475, forward strand.
GGAATTCGCAGAATTACAACCGCTATTCATATTGTCTGAATAATCCGTTGATAAATAAGGACGAGGATGGGGAATGGCTATTTTTTCTTGGCATAGCTGCGATAGGAGATGGGATTCGAAATTTAGCAAAACATGGGTTCAATGTAAGTCAGTATAATTGGACAAAGACCATAAATGCATGGAGAATAGACGTTGGTATGTTCAGAGGTAATTTTATGCAGATAGTAAATAAGTGGACATGGGGTTTTTCATTATCATATTATGGCAACAGATTAGCTCATGGCCTCAATATGATAGGAAGGGTAAGAAATGTAACCGATTTGGATGGCATGTTAGCGTTAGACGGTGTGACAATTAATGGGGCAGCCTTTACTATTGGTCATTATAGTTTCGGTCCGAAAGGATATGAAGCAACATGGCAAGATCATGCATTTGTCCATGAATATGGTCACTATATGCAGGGGCAGCTTTTGGGACCTTTGTATATGAATCTTGTATCTATTCCAAGCTTATTAAGTCAAAAACACATAATACCCGGTAATCATTATTACAGATGGTATGAAATAGATGCTAGCCGAAGAGCTGCGCAATACTTTGATAGGAAATATGGAAGAGGGAATGCAAATTATAATAGTGACAAACCTGAAGACTTTTTTGACATTAATTCCTTCGTTTCAGACAGACATTCACCATATTTGAATCCTCGTCGTAATACTACTAATCAAGGATTTGAAAGCCCGATATCAGGCACCGAGTTCTCCTTCTGGGATTTTTATGCCTCATTCATTTTTTTATAAACAACTATACTTATATGACAAGAAAGGTAAAAGACAATCTACGCATTATCATCCTTGCGGGACTTTTTATAGTCCCGCAAGGATGTTGCTTTGACGGTGAAGAAGTTGATGTGTATTTTAGTAACAAAACTTCTGAGCCTATTTGGGTGCATATGCAATCTTCAAAGTATGTTGAAGGTGATATTGTGGGAACGATGGGACTCTATGCAAGACCATGGTCATATGACAAATTGGCTCCAGATAGCACATATGTATGGCGTGACAATAGGATGAGTAATAATGGCTTGGGGTTTGTAATAATCAGACAGAGTACCATTAACAGATACGACTCAACCTATCTCGCCACGCATTGTTTGTATGACAGTATTTTTTATTTAACAATGTCACAACTAAATGATGTGAATTATAGAATTGAATACAAGGGGAAATAGGATAGCGTTAATCATATAATATCACGGTAGTACGTGTACTAAACAAGCATGAAGACATGAAAAAACTATTTGCAATTGGGCTTATGGTGGCCGGAAGTACATTGTTGGGTGCTACCGCAGCGGCACAAGTACGCCCGTTTGTCCAGGCAGGAATAGGCAACAGCCAGTTCTGGCTGATGAACGCTGAGGGGACGAAGGGACGCTTCGCCTATTATGGCGGTGTGGGTGTGGAGTTACCCGTCAAGAGAACACCTTTGGGCATTCAGGCGGCTTTGGTGGTGACATCAAAGGGGGGCGATGCCCCGCCAACGAAAAACGACAACATTGAGACATACTTCAACCTTATCTATCTGGAAATGCCGTTGGATGTGACTTACCGCACAGCCATCGGTGAGGTTTGGGGGCTGAAGTTGGCCGGTGGCCCTTACTTCGCCTACGGAATCGGAGGAAAAACGGAGGTTGAGACTCCCCGTCTCCACACCCGCTATGACAGTTTCAGCGGTGGGTAAATGCTTCTTCTTTTATGTAACTTTGCAGCGCTAAAACGATTATGGCTCATGAAGCTGATACAGATACAGACAATACAGGTGTTTTCTAAGGAGTCCTCGCGTACCGCGCACACACGGTACGCGTGAGAAATCTATAAAAACAAGTGTATATATCTGTATCTGTATTGATTCCGAATAGCGGCGCCAAACCACCCGAATAGCGGCGCTATTCACCCCGTTTGGAGGCTCCAAACGACCAGAATAGCGGCGCCAAACGACTCAGTTCTCCCCCTGAGTCAGGGGGAGTTAGAGGGGGTCTGAAGCAGGGGGTGATGGCATTGACAGTGTTCGGATGTTCAGACCTGAATCTGTAACTCCTTCATGTCAGTATTTGAAAGAGGAGCCGCCGAGGAACTCGCGGAGCAGCGAGGTGGGAGGAATCTGGGTCTCAGGAATGGGCTTGATGTAGCGCAGGAACTTCAGCAGGCGGTAGGCCTCGGCGTATTCCGGCACGTTCTCGGGCACCTGCTCCAACAGCGGCTCGGCCTGACGCTTGATGACGGCCAGCTCGAAGAGCATGGCGGTGTTGAACATGGCGTCGGCGTTTTCCTGATAGGGGAAGATCCAGCGGTTCTCGCCGGCCCGTACGGACGGCCAGCGGCGGATGGTATCAACGGCCGAGACACCCCGGTACTTGTAGTCGCGGATGATGCGGCGCAGCAGGCGGTTGTCGGTGGTGGGGATGTAGTTGTGGTGGTCGAGCAGCAGGGTGGTCAGCGCCGAGGCATAGACGCGGAATATCTGCTCACGGGGCACCTGAGACATCAGCTCGGGATTCAGGGCGTGGATGCCCTCGACCACCAGCACCTCGTCGTCGTGCAGGCGCAGGCGCCGGCCGCTCATCTCGCTCTTACCAGCCTGGAAGTTATAGCGCGGCAGCTCCACCTCCTCGCCGCGGAAGAGGGCCGTCATCTGCTCGTTGAGCAGCGGCAGGTTCAGGGCGTGCAGATGCTCGAAGTCGTAGTCGCCCTTCGCGTCGCGCGGCGTCTTGTCGCGGTCGAGGAAGTAGTCGTCGAGCGAGATGGGCACGGGCTTGATACCGTTGACAGCCAGCTGCACGCTGAGCCGCTTGCACGTCGTCGTCTTGCCGCTCGACGACGGTCCGGCAATAAGCACGACCTTGATGGTGAGCTGAGGATTGAGGCTCGACGACGCACTGCGCCGGCGGGCTATCTCGTCGGCAATCTGCGCAATCTTCTTCTCCTGCAGGGCCTCGCTGATCTGGATGAGCTGCGAGGTATAGCCCTTGTCGATGACCTCGTTCAGGTCGCCGATGGCACGGATGCCGAGGATGTCCTGCCAGCGGTGGTGCTCCTTGAAGATGCCGAACATCTTGTCCTGATGCGTCATCTCGCCCAGCTCGTCGGGGTGCTCGGCCGACGGTATGCGCAGCAGCAGACCGTCGTAGTACTTCTCGAGTCCGAAGAGGTAGAGTTGGCTGGTGTTGGTCAGCAGCGCACCGTAGTAGTAGTCGATGTAGCCGTCAATCTCGTAATAGGTGGTGTAGATGCGGCCAATGCTCTTGAGGAGCTTCACCTTCGAGAAGGTCTGCAGTTCGGTGAACATGCGGATGGCCTCGTCGGTCGTGGTCTCATAGCGGTGTATGGGCAGAGCGGCGTCGATAATCTCCTGCATGCGGCGGCGGATGCGCCCCGCATCGTCGAGCGTCACGGGGTGGTCGAGTCGCAGGTCGACATAGTAACCGTTCGACACGGGAATGTCAATCGACACCTTCGCCTCGTCGTAGAGGTCGTGGACGGCCTTGCAGAGCACGAAGAACAGCGAGCGGGTGTAGGCGCGCAGTCCGCTGGTCGACGTGATGTCGAGGAACTCCACCTCGCGCGGATTATACACGCGGTAGTGCATGCCCTCCACCTTATTGTTGACATGTGCCAGCACGGGCGTGCGCTCCAGCTGAAGTCCCGTCAGCGGGAAGATATCCTCCAATGTGGCACCCATCGGCACGCTTATGGTCTGCCCATTGTTGCGGCAGTAGATTCTTACTTGTTCTTCCATTGTATTGGCTGTTTTACGTTTTCACTTGATTGGATGGTGCAAATTTAGGCAATTTTTCTGAGATTAACGCCCTTGGGGATAAAAACTTTCACAAATCTTTCATAAAGCCCGCCTTGAAACTGAAAACCTTTCCACCTTTATTACTTTTTTTAGCACATTATGGTGGTTATTCCAAAAAAATGTTGTATCTTTGTGGCCGAAACGTTTTAAAACCATTTTATTATGTCCATCTGGATATTTTTCAAGCTGCTCGGCTCGCTTGCACTTCTCATGTTTGGTATGAAGGGCATGAGCGAGGCGCTGCAGAAAATGGCCGGACCGCAATTGCGCCACGTCCTCGGGGCCATGACCACCAACCGCTTTACGGGAATGCTGACGGGTATGCTGGTGACGGCATCCGTCCAGTCGTCAACAGCCACGACGGTGATGACCGTCTCGTTCGTCAACGCCGGACTGCTCACGCTGGCACAGGCCATCTCGGTCATCATGGGTGCCAACATCGGTACGACGCTGACGGCCTGGATCATGTCGGCCGGTATGT
>CAMHHO010000014.1:0-44947 GCA_946184965.1 uncultured Prevotellaceae bacterium
CACATATCAGCGATGCGGAATTTCAGTATCCTGACCGCAGTTGGAAGGAAATGTGCGGATTAATGGCCCAACTGGTGGGCGATTCGGGGTGTAACAAGGGCCAATTGACCGATTTAGTGAAAGCTATTTGTCGGGATTTCCAGCAACACGACGAACAGGAATTCAAGAAGTTGGAGGAATGGGCCAAGCTTTACCACTCGAAGTCGAAGGACAAACCTGTCAAGCCGTCCATTGCCATTTTCTTCCCTCCGTCGGATACCACCAACGCGGCCTTTATCGAGAACGCCATGAATCTGATGAAGATAGGCGGCAGGACGCAGTACTTCAACCTGCCTGAGGTGGAGATGGCCGACCGTCTCTGTGGCGGCCACCGTCAGGTCTCGGTGCTGCTCCGCAACGTCTACGACCGCGACAGGGCCGGGGCCTTGCGCGCTACGGCCGATGGCGTGACGGGCGATCCGATTATTCGTGCGTGCTTCACCGTCTCCTCGAATCCGGACTCTACACGTAAGTTCTATTCGTTCCGACCAAACCATGAGTTTACCCGGAGCAAAAGTGCACAAATCAACCACCGCGAGCAAGGCGTAAGCCTTGTATCGCCACATCGGTTGCGCGGCTGATGGTACAAATGCTCTCAGCCAGACAGTTGAGGTAATGGAAACGGGCGTAGTCGCTCGTGAAGGCAGGGATATCCTCGGGCCACGGAGCAAGGATGAGCAACGTCCCGCCGGCACAGGCCTCGAAACGGCTGCGCTCGGGCTTCCAGTATTGGCCGATGGGGTCGGCTTGCACGTGAATCAGGCGCAATGACTGCTGCAATGCCATGTTCTTAATCCGCTTCTCGCATTCGGAGACACCGGGGGTTACCAGCACGTCGCCACTCTTGGCAGCGACAATCAGGCGGCGGCTCTCGTTCTTCCACAGCCCGGTGTCTTCCGTGGGGATGCCGTCGGTGCGGCGGTGGAAGAACACTTGGTGCTTTTCGGGCTGGCGGAGGAGAAGCATATTGCCGAAGGCGCTGTAGCGCACGCCGCCGATGGTGACACAGAGGGCGCGCTGAAACAGGTCGGGGAACTCGCGGCGCATCATATAGCGGCGAGGGTTGTCGCGCAGGTAGTGCTTCCAGTTCTCCAGTTGGCCGTCGCGCATGAGGATGTGGTCGTTATAGTTGGGCTCGAAGAGGGGAGGACGGGGGGCCGCGGCTGACGCCGCTGCCACGGTGGTATCCAATTTCCACCAGGCGCGGCTGATGCCGCCTTTGAATGCGCCGATGATGATGCCGAGGTGCTTGCCTTTAGGCAACGGCTTGTTGATACGTACTATCAGGTGGATATGGTCGGGCATGAGGCAGACCTGCCAGATGGCGACCTCGGGGTAGTAATGGTGTATCTTCGCTATTTCGCTGTCAAGGACAATCTGTCCAAGTTCCGACGGTTTGAACCCGCGTCCCTTCTGCTTGTTCAGACCACCCCTAGCCCCTCCTAACTTAGGAGGGGAATCCCAGCGCCCAATTCCTCCCCTGAGTCAGGGGAGGTTAGGAGGGGTCTGAAGAATGCTATACACAAATAGTCCCTTTTGTGTACTTTCTATTGAAAATATTTGCGGAAATGTTTGGTGGTTTCAGAAATTTTTTGTAACTTTGCAGTGTCAATCATGATAGACTGGAAAGCGGGAGGCGGCGGCCCGGTGTAGTTCGCCGCAGGGTATCTAATACTACGAAAAACATTTACAACTATGGCACGTAATGTGATTACTTTCCTGGTGAACTTGCGCAAGAACAAGAACACCGCCTCGAAGACCTACGGACAGTACTACCCTGAGGCCGAGCCTAAGGAGCCGCTGTCGCTGAAGGGATTCGCACGCCACCTGGCCGAGCATGGCAAGCTGGCAACGTATGAGATGCTGGTTCTGGTGCTTCAGAACGTCGTCTCGTGTATGAAGGAGCTGAGCGCGCAGGGTCAGCCCGTGAAGCTCGACGGTCTGGGTACGTTCTACCCGTCGATTGAGGGCACGCCTGCTCCTGATGTGGCTACTGGTGCTGCCAACATCGACTTGCTGATCAAGGGTGTCCACCTCCGCTTCCGTCCCGAGGGTGCGGGCACGCCCGACGAGAAGCTGACGTCGCGTGCGCTGAAGGACCAGTGTGTGTTTGAGGCTTACCAGCTGGTGGAGTCGAAGACGAAGGAGGTCGATGGCAAGATGAAGGCCTACCAGGAGCGCACGCCGCTGAGCACGTACGCGATTGCGACGGCAGAGGAGCCCTAAGCCCTTATCAAGCCTCCCTCAACTGGGGGAGGTTTTTTTGTGCGCTTGTTCAGACCACCCCTAACCCCTCCTAACTTAGGAGGGGAATTTTTCTGCGGTGAATTCCTCCCCTGAGTTAGGGGAGGTTAGGAGGGGTCTGAACGGCCTCGTGGTGCGCTTCTTCAGACCACCCCTAGCCCCTCCTGACTCAGGAGGGGAATTTTTGGGGTTACTTGATGACGATTTTGCGGCCGCCTTTCAGATAGATGCCTTTTGCGGGGCGAGTGACCTTGCGGCCCTGCAGGTCGAAGACCATTGAATTGAGAGAAGGTGAGTGAGCCTTCTGTACGGTCTGGATGCCGTCGCTGGTGCCCGGCGTCTTCACGAGCACGGTGAAGATGTTGACGTCCTTGGCTTTCTCGACAGAGGCTATCTTGACGAATACGGCGTCGGTGCCATTGTAGACGGCGGCTCCGCGCTTCCATACACGGAACGACTTCTCGTTGCTGCCGTCGTAGAAGGGCTGCGAGAGGCTCTGCAGTTCGCCTATCTTCGTCCAGCCACTGGCGTTGAGGGTGTCGGTGTTGACAAGGATGTCGAGCACGTGGGCGCTGTTGTAGTCCTTGCCTGAGTAGTAGACGCTGACCTCAAACGGTCCGCTGAAGGCACGCGTGCTCTCGAGCGACAGCGACGGCGGGTCGAGCCGGCCGTCAAGGTCCTTCTTGCTCACCACCTGGAACTGCATGGCGTTCGAGGTGATTTCGCCGACTGAGAACTGGTCGTCGAAGATGGTGGCGGGGTTGTAGCCGCTGGCACTGGCAACGTTGTGCGTCGTGGTTGCCTTGGTGTAGTAGAGTCCCTGGCCGAAGGTCCTGACGCGCCAGTCGTCGCTGAGCTGGTAGACCACCATCGAGTCGCGCGGCTGATAGACGTTGACGATGGAGTCCTCGCCGTTGACGTCCTTCAAGGTCTGCGACGAAAGCACCACTTCGGTGTAGTAGTTGTAACCGCCGTTAAGCACGTTGCCGATGGCGTTGAACGAGGCACCCTCGAACTTGCTGACCACCTCGCTGAATACCTGGGCGCCGCTGAAGCTCACCTCCTTGACAGCCAGCTCCGACTGCAGGAAGCCCTCGTATTCGCCAACGAAAGCCGTCACCGTGGCATTGCCGCTGAGCGTGAAGGGCTCGGTGTAGAGCTGCGAGCTGGCCTTGGCGGCGCTGCCCGTCAGGTTGAACCATATCTCGGCCTCCTCAGGCTGGGCGGTGATGGTGACCGTAGCCTGGCCCTCCTCGTAGCTGACGGCAATCTGGGGGCTGTCGGCCACGTCCTTGATGTCGACGGGAATCTCAGCCACTTCGCTCATGGGGTAGCCGTCGCCTACGACTGCAGCCTTGACGGTAAGGGCCGACGTCACCTCGAAGGGTTCGGTATAGAGCGTGCTTGCCGTCGTCGGCTCAGAGCCGTCGAGCGTATAGAATATCTGTGCTCCGGGCACGCCGCTCTTCATCGTCACCTCCGTGCGCAGCTTCTTGTAGGCCAGGGTCGACGAGGGCTTGGGGGCTGGTGTAATGGCAGCCTTCGAGGTGGTAAGCAGCGCGAGTGCGTTCTCCAGGATGTTGGTGTTATAGGTCTGGGCGTCGGCCAGCGTCTCCTGCGTGTAGGGAATATAGATGTAGCCGTTGTGGCTCAGGTTGTGAGTATGGATGGCCACTACGTCTTCGTTCTCGTAGGCAACGGCCAGTACGGGGTCGTTGGCAAAGGCCCCTGCCAGCTTGACTCCCGTGAACGGCGTCTCGTTCGAGAAGAGCAGGAGGTAGATGAAACCGCCCTCGGGGTTCTCCTCGTCTTCAGCCTCTTCGATGTCGGTGTGGCTGAACAGGCCGTGGTTGGCATTTTTGACCTTGGCCACCTCAATCTCGGCACTCATGGACTCGCCATAGCCCCAAATGCTGTAGACCGAAGGACACAGCGAGAGCATGGGCACGAAGGGCCGGATGTCCTTGAGCGATGCTATGGCGTCGGTATTGCTGACGGTAGAGCTGACCACGACCACGTCGTAGCCGGTTAAGTCGTTGAGCGTAAAGGCCTTGTTGGCTTCAATGGCCGTCACCTTATTACTGTAATTGCTCGTGAACTGGCTGTAGGCCAGGTCGGCGCTCAGGTCGCCGTTATAGATGAAGCCAATGTTGCGCTTGGTGCCCGTGTCCTCGCCTACCTCTAAATTATAGATGTGGCAGCCGCTGGTGTTATAGACGATGATGTCGACAGCGTCGGTAGGCTCCACGCCCTCGGGCAGGGTCCAGTTCTCCCACGTGTAGGTCTCAATCGTCGTTGGCTTGAACGACTCGCCAATCTTGTTCTCGGCCGTCACGCTGCCCACGTAGAGCTCTATGCCGCGGGCGTCAACGGGCTTGTGCGACTCGACGGTCATCTTGATCTTCTGGCCCACCAGCACGTTGGGGATGGTGAAGCAGGCCAGGTTCTTGCTGCCGCCGCCCAGCCACAGGTATTGCGGACCGGCATAATCGCCCAGGGCCGTCGACGGATAGTTCACGGCAATGGCCAGCGAGCGGTTCTTGGTGTAGTCAGGATTGAAGACGAGGCCTTCAGTCTCGGCAATCACTACGCCGTTGGCCTTCAGCGAGCCGCCCTCGGGTTCGGTCAGCCACTGTCCGCCGTCGTCGGCCAGCCAGAAGCAGTTGTCCTTGGTGGCATCGGGGGCCACGGCTCCCTCCTTATCGTCGGCATTCTTCTCGATGTCGCTCCATCCCTTTGCGGGTCGTGTCTGTGCGGCGTCGGCCTTCAGGTTTTCTACTGTCTGCGGGCTCCAGTTGGTGAAGTCCCAGCGACGGTGGCCCTGTGCGTTGGCTCCCTCGGCGAGCGTCAGCATTGCCAGAAGTGTGCAAGTAAAGATTGTTCTCATTGTGTTTTAAGTTTTTAAGAGTTTAACATGTGTAATTACGATGCAAAAGTACTGCAATTACCCGAAACACTACGCACGGAAAAGCGTCAACCAGCATACAGATTTCAGTCACGGCGAAAAAAACATCTCTCCGACACCACTTTTCTGATATTTTTTGCGTACCTTTGTCACGCTAAAACAATAAAACGGAACAAACATGACGAAACAAAAACTAATCCTAACATGCCTGATGGCCACAGCCGCGTGGCTGCCGACAGCCAACGCACAGCAGGTAAACGACAACAACACGCCACTGCACTTGATGAAGCCGGCCTACCGCGTGGGCTACGGCATTCCCACCGCCAGCAGCGTGAAGCAGACCATCGACCGCGTGCTACGCTATATCGATGCCGAGACGCCCGCCACGCTCGTCGACAAGCAGACAGGACGGGAGGTGACAAGGCTGGCCGACATCAATGCCGACACACAGCTGAAGCAGGGAGGATTCCGGCTGACGAGCTATGAGTGGGGCGTCACCTACTCGGGCGTGCTCGCTGCCTACGAGGCTACTGGCGACGCCGCCTACCGCGACTATGTTGCCAAGCGCCACAAGCTGCTGGCCGACATTGCCCCCGCCTTCCGGAAAATCTTTGCCACCAACAAGCGTATCGACGGTAATGTGCGCCGCGTCATCGACCCTCATGCCCTCGACGATGCCGGAGCCGTCTGCTGCTCGATGATCAAGGCAGAGCTGATGCTATCATCCAACACCCAACACCCAACATCCAACACCCTCATTGACAACTACATCGACTACATCGTCAACAAGGAATACCGGCTCAGTGACGGCACCTTCGCCCGCCTGCGCCCGCAGAAGAATACGGTGTGGCTCGACGATATGTTCATGGGCATTCCCGCCGTCGCCTATATGGGACGGCTGACGGGAGAAGCTAAATACTACGACGAGGCAGCACGTCAGGTCGTGCAGTTTGCCAGCCGTATGTGGGTGCCCGAGAAGCAGTTGTTCCGTCACGGCTGGGTGGAAGCCATGGACCCGCATCCCGCCTTCTTCTGGGGGCGTGCCAACGGCTGGGCTATACTCACGCTCTGCGAGGTGCTCGACGTACTGCCCGCCAGCCATCCTCAGCGACCCGCCATCCTCGACCTGCTCCGCAAGCACGCTGCCGGGCTCGCCGCGCTCCAGCATCACGACGGATTCTGGCACCAGCTGCTCGACCGCAGCGACACTTATCTTGAGACGTCGGCCACGGCCATCTATACCTACTGTCTGGCCCACGCCGTCAACAAGGGCTGGATCGATGCCAAGGCCTTCGGTCCTGTTGCCCTCCTGGGCTGGCAGGCCGTCAACTCCCAAGTCAACGAGCGCGGTCAGGTTGAGAACGTCTGCGTAGGCACGGGCATGGGCTTCGACGCCGCCTTCTACGCCTATCGCCCCGTCCACGTGATGGCAGCCCACGGCTACGGTCCCGTCATCTGGGCCGGTGCCGAGATGATAAAGCTCCTGAAACAGCAGCACCCCAAGCTGAACGACTCCGCCGTGCAGTTCTACGACGAAGAGGTGCCTACCAACCAGCCCATCTTCAATTACGACGGGAAAATCAGATTCTAACACCTATCACCCATCACCCATCACCTAACACCCATCACCTATATGAAACGAACTATAGCTATTTGCCTCGCAGTACTCGCCGCTGCACCCCTGCTCGCCCAGATAGGGCGCCGCTTCCCTTCGGAGCGCAAAGTCATTAACGACCCTAAGACCGGCGTCGAACTCGTCTTCCTCACCACGAAGAGCGGCACGGGCGACTCAAAGATTTACCAGACCCACAACCAGTGGACCTCCGACGGCCGCTGGGTCATCTTCCGCTCTAACCGCGTGGCGGGCGAGGCCATGGCCGTCAACGAGGAGACGGGCGACATGGTCCAGGTTACCGAGGGCGGCTTCACCGGCATGCTCTGCGTGGCCCGCAAGTCGATGAACCTCTATATCATGCGCGCCAAGAGAGATAAGGATAATAAGCGCACGGGCATGGAGGTCGTCGAAATCAACCTCGAAAAGCTCTTTGCCGACAGCGAGGCGGGCCGACTGAAGAAGAAACAGGCCTACGAGCGACTCTGCGGCACCATTCCTGCCAGTATGTGCAACGAGGGCGACATGGCGCTCGACGGCAGCGAGACCTTCGTCTACTTCCGGCTCTCACCCGAGTATGCCCGCCAGATGCCCATAGCCGAGCCCATAGCCCCTAACTTCGGACCGCGGCACATGGGTGCAGGCCCCGGTGGCATCGGCAAGATGGACCTCGCTACCGGCAAGGCCGAACCCGTCGTAGCCGTCCACTTCAAGGTGGGCCATATTCAGGGCAACCCCTGGCATCCCGGCGAGGTCGTCTTCTGCTGGGAGACGGGCGGCAAGGCGCCCCAGCGCACGTGGATGTGCAATGCCGACGGCACAGGTCTGCGCCCCGTCTACCGCGAGACCGAGCACGACTGGGTGACCCATGAGGCCGTCATCAGCGCCGACGAGCTCGTTATTGCCATCATCGGCCACCGCCCCATCAACAAGGGTGAGCAGAAGTCCATCGAGGGCCTCGAGTCGTTTGCCACGTCCGACGACTGGGGACCGTCGGGCACCAAGGAGTATGCCACCGGCATTGCCGTCGTCAACATGCGTACCCGCGAACTCACCCTCGAGGGACAAGTGCCCGGCGACAACTTCTGGCACGTAGCAGGCTCGCAGGACGGTCATTGGGTGGCTGGCGACGACTTCGCACGCGAGCTCTGGCTCATCGACCGACACACCGGCGAGCGCATCCTCCTCTCGGCAGGACATAAGACCACGGCCCGCGACCACGTTCACCCCACCTTCAAGCCCGACGGCACCGAGATCGAAATCCAGTCGGCCATGCTCTCCGACGACGGCCGCTCAATGAATATCTGTATCGTCCGGCTGCCCCAGTACCTGATAGACCGATATAAGCACTAAAACTTGTGATAATGATGAATAAGGTAATAGCAATCCTCCTCTCTGCTGTACTTATGGCAGGCTGTACTGGAGAAAGAAAAGAAACCCCTGCTGGGCAGGAACCGCCTCACCTCGAGAAGCGTGGCGGTGTGACGCAGCTCATCGTGCAGGGACAGCCTTGGCTGGTCTTGGGTTGTGAGTTGGGTAACTCCACGTCGTCGAGCCGGGCCTATCTGGCCCCTTACTGGCTGAAATTGAAGGACGCGGGCGTGAATACCGTTCTGGCGGTGGTGTCGTGGGAACAGACGGAACCCGCCGAAGGCCAGTTCGACTTCACCGTCGTCGACAATCTGCTCGAAGATGCCCGCCGCAACAACATGAAGCTCGCTCTGCTCTGGTTCGGCTCGTGGAAGAACGGCATCACCAGCTATACCCCGACCTGGGTAAAGCGCGACACCAACCGATTCCCCTTGGCACAGACGCCCGACGGGAAACAGCTGCCCATACTGACAACCTTGGGCGACGAGACCTGCAAGGCTGATGCAAAGGCCTTCGCTGCCATGATGGCTCACTTGAAAAAGGTGGACGCCCAGCAGCAGACCGTCGTCATGATACAAATGGAGAACGAAGTCGGACTACACGGTCATCCCCGCGACTACTGTCCACTGGCCGAGGCGGCCTATAAGGACCAGGTACCCAAGGCGCTGACCGACTGGCTTTCGGCCCATCGCGACAGTCTGCTGCCCGAGACGCGCAAAGCCTGGGAAGCCGGCGGCTGCAAGACTGAGGGCACATGGCAGGAGGTGTTCAGTCCCGCCGACCGTGCTGCCGAGATATTCATGGCCTGGCACTATGCCTCCTACATGGACCGCATCACCGAGGCCGGCAAGCAGGAGTATCAGCTGCCCACATTCGTTAATGCCTGGATAGTACAGCCCGAGGATACGCGCCCCGGCAACTACCCCTCGGGCGGCCCGCAGGCTCAGAACCACGATATCTGGCGCGCTGCTGCCCCACATATCGACATCCTCTCGCCCGATATCTATCTGAATGACTTCCCGCAGCAGCTGGCACTTTACGCCCGCAGCGGCAATCCGGTATTCATTCCCGAATCGCGCTCCGGACAGAACGGTGCTGCCAATGCCGCTTATGCCATCGGTGCCGAGGGGGCTATCGGCTATTCGCCCTTTGGCTTCGAGCGCAACTGCGACGACGACGTGAATGCCACCTTCCGCAGCTTCTATCTGAAGGCAGGCCGCATAGCTCCGCTGATACTGTCGGCACAGGCTGACGGTCGCATCGGGGCAGCCTGGCTGAAGGGGTCAGAACCTACGCGCGTGAAGGACACCATTCTGTTGGCCGATGTACGCATCGTCTGTGAACTCATTTCCAGCGGTATGCGCAACGGAGGGGCACCTCAGCTCACCGGCGGAACCTACGCCCCCGATGCCATCGGCTATGTCATCGCCATCCGTCAGGACGACGAGAGTTACCTCTTCTTGGGTTCCAACGTGCGCATCACCTTCCTTCCTGCCGACGGCAAGGGCATTGTCGGTCTGGCTAAGGTCACCGAGGGCGACTATGACGAGCAGGGTCAGTGGGTGGAGGGACGCTGGCTGAACGGTGACGAGATTCAGCTGCGCTACGACCTGCTCTATGCCGTCGACGAGGGCTTCTCAGGGCAGGGGTTGAACTTCGGCCGCCCGGAGCCGTCATTCCAGAGAGTCGAACTGTTTAGTTATTGATGCCTATGAGAAAGTCCATCGTTCTGCTTGGCTTGCTGCTGTCGGCTGCGAATGCAGTCGCTCAGCCCGAAATTCAGGTAACGGAACCCAGCTTCAAGGTGTTCCAGTTTCCACGTACCCAGATCCCACGTATCGACGGCGACTTTACCGACTGGGACATCGTGCCCGACGCGTATAGCGTAACCATCGACGAGATGTGGGACGACACCGGCAAGCACAAAGCCGTCGACCGATCCACGCTCGACGTCAAGGTGAAGGTGGGCTGGGTCAGCGGACTCAACCGGCTCTACTTCCTCTACGAGGCCTACGACGACTTCTGGGATTTCAACCAGCTCAGTCTGCATAACGACACTTACGAGATCGTCGTCGACGGCGACCTGTCCGGCGGACCTCACACCGACGAGTTCCGGCTGAACCCTAAGGTCAAGAGTCGTATCGACGCCTTCTTCGAGTTTCAGAATCAGCATGCCCAGAACTACCACATCATGACGCCACCAACCGAGGGCAAGTCGTGGACCATGGTTTGGGGACCGCAGCAGTGGCTCAAATACCTGCCCTACGCTAACTATGCCTACGACTACAACTTCGCCCACGGCGAAAAGGGCCGCTTGCGCATGGAATTCTATATCACACCTTTCGACTACGCCAGTCCGGAAGGTCCCGCTAAGTCTGTGGAAAGTCCGCTCTATGAAAACAAGAGGATTGGCCTGGCCTGGGCGGTAATCGACTACGATGGACAGGAGCAGAACAACGGCTTCTGGAATCTGTCGAAGCATCACAAGATGTATGGCAACGCCTCCATGCAGCGCCTGTTCACCCTCATGCCCTTAGAGCCACAGTTCCGTAAAGCCGTCGAGTGCGACTGGACGTTCAACGTCGTGCCCGGCACGCGTACTGTCAGCTTCCGCGACCAGAGCTACGGCCCCATTACCTCCTGGCACTGGGATTTCGGCGACGGCACCACCTCAACCGAGCAGAACCCCATACACACCTACAGCCGCGACTTCGCCCACTACGTTGTCACCCTTACCGTCGACGGCCCCAAAGGCTCCGCTCGCTGCTGCAAGGTCTGGGAGGTCTGTGTGCGCGATATGAAGAACCCTTCAAACACCCCTTATGATTAAGAGACTGTTCCTTTTAGCCTGCTGTCTGATAGGCACCCTGACGCTGACGGCACAGGAGATAAGCCTGACCAGCCACATCAGCTCGGCCAACGGACTGTCGAACGACTTTGTCGTCAGGATAGCCGTCGACGGAAAGGGCCACGTGTGGGTGGCCACAGAGGCAGGCGTGAACAGAATCGCTGGGAAAACCTGCCAGCCGCTGACGTCAGAACAGCTCGCCGGACTCATCACAGCCCTCTATTGGCACAAGCCGTCGGGCAGCATGCTTATCGGTACGGAGCGCGGACTGACCATCTACAATGTGACGACCGGCACCATGCGCGAGCTGACCGCCGTCGACGGGCTGGTCATGTCGAGCATCAATAATATCGCAGACGCCTCCGACGGCGGCGTGTGGCTTGTCTATGGTAACGGACAGATACAGCATTTTGACTGCAACACGCTCTTGGCAAAAGACCTTCAGCTGCGGCAGCCTCATGGCAACCGCTGCGTCATGGACGACGGTCACGGACACCTCTATATCGGGCACAGTCAGCATGGCATGACAGTCGTGAATATTGCCAACGGCGAGAGCCAGAATTACCAGTCGCAGACGGGCAACCCGTCAAGTCTGCCAGGCAACAACGTGCGCTGCATCTATCAGACCCGCGACGGAAACGTCTGGGTGGGTACTGATACGGGGCTGGCTCTCTTTCACCCTGCAACGGGCACATTTACGAAGATTCACGATGCCGCCGACCGCTATGACGACAATGTCTACGACATTTGCCAGATGGCCGACGGACGGCTTTGGGTGGCTACCGACATTGGAGGCATCAGAATCGTTGATCACGGCAGCTACATCGACACGCCGGTCAGACTGTCGTCGCTCAACACGCGTAGCATCGTCGAGGATGAGTATGGCAACATCTGGGTGGGCAACCACAGCACGGGCGTCGACTTCATCAGCTTCAGCAAGCAGGACTTCAATCTCTTAGACTATAAAGACCTGCGCGACCGTCGGCCTTCGGTCTGTTCCATCGCCGCCGACCCAGAGCAAGGATTCTGGATGGCCGGCGAGGATGAGCTGGTGTGGTGGTACGATGGCGGCATCAAGGGCCGGTGGAGCAGCCTGAACACCATCCGGCGCAGGTATGCCTTCCCAAGATGCCTGATGGCCGACCGTCAGGGGGGCGTGTGGGTAGGAGTCGACGACCAGGGCGCTTACCGCTTTGACAGGCGCAGCCAGCAGTTCTCGCTCGTCCCGCTCAGTCCCGAGGGTTCCGACATCCACTCCTTTGCCGAGGACGCCGACGGCCACATCTGGATAGGCGGGGAGTTTGGCGTTTATCTATATAAGAACGGGAAGGCCACGCTGCACGACTTCGTCAGCAAGACCATTCATGCACCGGCCACCAGCATCATCGAGACGGCTCCGCACCAGCTGTTTATTGCCACTCTGGGCGACGGCATCTACGCTTTTGACCTGAACAACCGCTCTTTCCGCCATCTGAGCATCAAAGAAGGATTGCCGTCGAGCAAGATCAACCATGCTATCCGAACACCCTCGGGTGGCGTCTGGCTGGCCACTGACAAGGGGCTGGTCTATGTCGATGATGCCAAAAGCCTGACGGGCGTCAGCCTCTATGGTGAGAGTCAGGGACTGAACGATGGCCACATACTGGCTCTGCAACAGGATACTGACGGGAACATCTGGATGAGCACTTATTCGGGCATCTCCTGCTTCGTGAAGAGCACAGAGCGGTTCCACAACTACAACCATTACGACACGCGGCTTTCAGGCGGCTTTGCCAATGGAGCCGTCACGATGGACGCTGACGGTACTATCTATTTCGGCTCGGCAGGGGGCGTCTGCTACTTCAACCCGCAGCGGATGGGTAGCGGCGAACAGCTGTCGGAGATACAGATCATCAGCTGCGAAGCCTACAACCCCGTGGGCTCTAACACCGAAATACAGTTCCTGACGGCCGACGCGGAGGGGCGCGTCAGCACAACCTACCGCCAGAATACCATCCGACTGACCTTCGCCATGCGTAACTATGCTCAGACCTCGGCCGTCGACTACACCTACAAGATGGAGGGCATGGACGGCAAATGGTACGACATTGGCAACGACCACGATGTGGTGTTTCGTGGCTTGCGACCGGGCCAGTATACGTTCATCCTGAGAGCCAAGCTGAGAAGTCAGGACTGGGAGCAGGCAAAGGAGACGCGCCTTGCCATTCTCATCACACCGCCCTGGTGGCGCACGTGGTGGGCCTACGTGGCCTACGTCCTGCTGGCCTTGGCAGCATTTACGCTGCTGGTGCGGTCGTACAAGCGGAAGCTGACGCTCCGCAATGCCCTCGAACTGGAGCGGCGCGAGAGTCAGCAGAAACAGGAGATGAACGAGGAGCGCCTGCGGTTCTTTACAAATATCACCCACGAACTGCGCACACCGCTGACACTCATCCTCGGTCCCATCGACGACCTGCTTGAGGACAGCGGCCTGCCTCAGCATACCCGCCGGCAAATGACCATGATACAGAAGAGTGCCGAACGGCTCAGAAGTCTGATCAACGACATCCTGGAGTTTCGCAAGACGGAGACGCAGAACCGGCGGCTCACCGTGGCACGTGGCGACATCGGGCAGTTCGTGCGCGAGATATGCCTCAACTACAAAGCCCTGAACCGCAATCCCAAGGTGCAGATTGACTGCCATATCGACGACAACCTGCCTGCCGTATGGTTCGACTCTGAAATCATCACCACAGTCATGAACAATCTGCTGTCGAATGCCGTCAAATATACTGACGAGGGTAGCGTTACCACCACCGTGAGAACGGACAACGGGCAGCTGAAGATTGCCGTTGCCGACACGGGCTATGGCATCGCCCCCGAAGCGCTGCCCCATGTGTTCGAACGATATTATCAGGCAAAGGGCAGCCATCAGGCTTCGGGCACAGGCATCGGACTGGCCCTGGTGAAGTCGCTGGCCGAACTCCACGAAGGGAGCATCAGCGTAGAAAGCCAGCAGGGTAGGGGCAGTCGCTTCACGCTGACGTTGGACGTCAACAACACTTATCCGAACGCCCTGCACAAAGAGGACAGCGTGAGGAGCGGAGAAGTGAAGAGTGAAGAAGTGAAGAGTGAAGAAGTGAAGAGTGATGAGACGCGTCCCCAGCTGCTTGTTGTAGAGGATAACGCCGACATCCGCCAGTATATCACCGACACCTTCTCAGACGACTTCGACATTCTTCAGGCTGAAAACGGGGCAGAGGGCGTCAGCATGGCTCAAGACCACATGCCGGACATCATTGTGAGCGATATCATGATGCCCCAAATGAACGGCATAGAACTTACACGCCAGCTGAAGGGCGATATCCTCACCAGTCACATCCCCATCATCCTGCTGACCGCCAAGACAACCGACGACGACAAGCAGGAGGGCTACGACAGCGGAGCCGACTCCTATCTGACCAAACCCTTCACCGCCAAGCTGCTGGCCAGTCGCATCAGGAATCTGCTCACCGCCCGCCGCCGACTGACGGAGATGATTGTCAACGGTGATATACAGCACCCATCACCCGACACCCATCAGCTGACCCGCCTCGACCGGGAGTTTATCAACCGTCTGAACCAACTGATTGAGGACCATATCATGCAGGAAAACATCGATATGGCCTTTGTTACAGACAAGATGGCCATGAGCCACAGCACATTCTACCGCAAGGTGAAAGCACTCACGGGCATGACGGCTACGGAATACATCCGCAAGCGACGGCTTCACCACTGCTACCAGCTTCTCCAGAGCGGCGACTACAACGTGAACCAGGCCGCCATGATGACGGGCTTCAACCAGATGGCTCATTTCCGTGAGACGTTCAAAAAGGAGTTTGGCATCCTGCCGTCGGAAGTGAAGAAGAATTGAAGGATTAAAGGATGAAGAGGATTTATATCATATTGGCATTGATGGGCCATTTGGCGCTCAGTCACGCTGTGAATCTCTTCATGGCGAGGGATTTCGGTGCCGTCGGCGACGGGCGGCATATCGACTCGCCATCCATCAATTCTGCCATCGAGCAGGCCAGCCGCGACGGTGGAGGTACGGTGGTGCTGACTGAAGGCACCTACCTCTGCTATTCCATCCGCCTGAAAAGCAATATCACCCTGCGGTTGGAGAAGGGGGCCGTCATCAAGGCTGCACCAGTGACCGATACAGAGGGCTACGACGAGGCCGAACCTAACGACTCGCGCTATCAGGACTTCGGTCACAGCCACTGGCACAACTCGCTGATCTGGGGCGACAGCCTGCACCACGTCACCATCGAGGGCGAGGGGCTGATAGACGGTACGGACGTGCTCTCGCGGGGCGGACCGAGGCGCGGCTACACTGGGCCGACGGTGGCGAACAAAGCCCTGGCCATGCGCGACTGCCGTCACGTCGCTATCCGCGGGGTGAGTTTCCTGCGTTGCGGTCACTTTGCATTGCTGCTCACGGGCGTTGACGATCTCACGATAGAAGATGTTGACTGCGACACCAACCGCGACGGTTTCGACATAGACTGCTGCGAGCGCGTCGTTGTCAGGAACTGCCGCGTGAACACACTCAACGACGATGCCATCGTGCTGAAGTGCTCATACGCCCTGGGACGCCCGAAGCCTACGCAGCATGTGCTTATAGAAGATTGTGAAGTCAGCGGATACGATGTGGGTACGATGTTCGACGGCACGCGCACCAAGAACGTTGAAAAAGCCCCCGATGGCGACGGGCCGACAGGGCGCATCAAGCTGGGCACTGAGTCGAGCGGCGGGTTCCGCCATATCACCATCAGGCGCTGCACGTTCACCCATTGTCGCGGACTGGCCCTTGAGACCGTCGACGGGGCAGAGATGAAAGACATCCGCGTCAGTGACCTGAAGATGACCGATATCTGCAACTCGCCCATCTATATCCGTCTGGGCAACCGCATGCGCGCTCCCGAAGGGTTTCATCCCTCAAAGGTCAGCGACGTCCGCATCAGCAATGTCCATGTCGTCGATGCCGACAGCCGTTATGCCTGTCTGATAGCTGGCGTAGAGGGCCACCCCGTCAGTAATGTGAGTATACGGAATCTCTATGTCCAGTTTCGTGGCGGTCTCACCTTGAAAGATGTCGAGGAGCAACGGGGCAGCAATCCGTTCTTCAGACCCGAGGCCCGCAAGCCGGGACAGCTCGGCGAGGCCAACTACCCCGAGCCCTCGGCTCACGGCATACAGCCGGCATGGGGCTTCTCCATCAGTCATGCCCGTAACATCCGTCTGAAGAACGTCAGACTGGAAACCATTCAGCCTGACGAGCGCCCGATGCTGCATCTTGAAAACACCAGC
Source organism: uncultured Prevotellaceae bacterium (assembly GCA_946184965.1). Lineage (GTDB taxonomy): Bacteria > Bacteroidota > Bacteroidia > Bacteroidales > Bacteroidaceae > Prevotella. Next base: position 16,351 of record CAMHHO010000014.1, read on the forward strand.
AACGTCCGTATCTCGCTTTCAGAATAATCGCTTTTTCAACCAGAGCATTTGGCTGTAGTTCGTCGCCTCCGTCGTCCAGTGCTCGTTGACGGGCGTAATCAGACTCTCCTTTGAGGCAGTGATGAGGTTCCAGACGATGTAGCTCGTCGTGGGCGGGCAGACGTTATCGTTGTAGCCCCAGGTCAGGAAGACGGGACAAGTGATGCGGCGGGCGAAGTTCACCACGTCGTAATAGGCCAGCGTCGCCACCTTCTCGGGGGTGAGCATGTTGTTCAGCCGGTTCAGGTGGGGGTAGCCGCCGGCGCGGTTGTCCTGATAGCCCGCCATGTCGGCGAGGGCAGGGTGGTTGGCCACGCAGGCGGTCACCCGTGGGTCGAGGCCCGCCGTGATGAGCGAGAGTGCGCCGCCCTGACTGCCTCCCTGCACAAACACGTTCCGTCCGTCCCACTCGGGCAGCGACGTCAGGTAGTCGAGGGCACGTACGCAGGCCACGTACACATGCTTCATGTAGTAGTTGTCGCGGTCGTCGAGCCCGTTCTCCAGGTAGCCGTTCTCACGGTCGAAGGCTGTCGAGATTTCCTTGAACTGCTCGTCGGTCATCTCCGGGTTCAGGCCGTGAATCTCGATCTCCAGACGGATGAAGCCGTTCTTGGCGTAGTAGGTGTTGCGCATCGGCTCCTTGATGGTCTTGATGCCGGCACCGGGCGGGCAGAGTACGACGGGGTATTTGCCGCTTGTGCTCTCCTTCGGCTTCGTCAGGTAGCCATACACGGCGTGGCGGCTGTCGGTCTTCAGCTTCAGCAGGTAGCAGTCGAACTCGTCGGTGGTGTACTTGTCCACCTTCTCGCATTTCACGATGAGCTTGTCGCTCTTCACCTCCTTGCGGGCCGTCTCAAGGTTCTTGTTCCAGAACGCCTCGAAGTCGGCGGGGTTCTTCGTGTAGGGTTTCAGCTGTTCGGGCGAGAACCCCACCTTCACGTGGTGCTCATACTTCTTGTCGCCGTTGACGGCCGTCAGCCGCAGGTCCAGGAATCCCGGCTGCTTCATCGTCCCCATGTTGATGGTGGCCCGGCCGTTCCTCAGCTGCACCTTGCCTTTCGACGTGGCCGGCATCATGTCGGGCCCAATCTCGTAGCCGACCTCCACATTCTGGGGGATGCCGTAGACGTAGAGACTGACTTCCACCTTCGCCTGCTCGCCCGTCTTGTAGAGCCAGTCGGCATGGTCGGGCACCGTCAGCCACAGATAGTCCGAACGATAGGGATAGTTCTCGGCCCGGCTCAAAAGCGTGCAGCAGGCCACGATGGTCAGTAATAGTAGTTTTCGCATAATTCTGGTAGTTTGTGAGTGCAAAGATACTACTTTTTGCCGATATCAGCAAGCCCCTGCCAAAAAATGTAGCAAGAAAAACAGAAAGTTGTGGCTTTGTTTTACTCCTTTTTCGTACCTTTGCAGCCGAAATAGTATCGATACTAATAACCAATGCAAATGAAAAGAATAATGCTTGTGGCCCTTATGGGGCTGATGACTGTCGGTGCCGCTGCCCAGCGCGTAACCGACAAACTGGATCGTGGACTCGTGGCCGTGCCCGGCGCTTCGGGCGGCAACTTCGTCAGCTGGAAGATTTTCGGCGAGGAGTACTACGACACGGAGTATAACCTCTACCGCGACGGCGTGAAGGTGAACGCCAAGCCGCTGACGGTCTCGAACTACAGCGACACGGGCGGCAAGGCGACGTCGAAGTACCAGGTGGCTGCCATTGTGCGCGGCGTGGAGCAGGAGAAGAGTGCCGAGGTGGCACGCTGGGGCGCCCAGTACAAGGACGTGACCATCAAGGGCGTGACCAACCGCAACGGCGCTGACGTGACGTCGAAGTACGAGATCAACGACGTCTCGCTCGGCGATGTCGACGGCGACGGCGTGGTGGAGTTCATCATCAAGCGCAACAACACCGGCGGCGACCTGAACGCCAGCGGCAACAAGACCGACTTCAACCTCTACGAGTGCTACAACATGAAGGGTGAGCGACTGTGGTGGATTGACCTCGGCCCGAACATGATGGCCGGTCCCGACGAGCAGTGGGACCTCGTGGCCTTCGACTGGGACCTGGACGGCAAGGCCGAGTGCGTGATGCGCGGCGCCGACAACATGATTATCCACACCGCCACGGGCAAGGACATCAAGATAGGCAACATGAACTACTACGCCCCGCGCGACGAGTACACCCATCAGGGAGCCGAGTACCTGCTCTACCTGAACGGCTCGACGGGCGAGCCCTACGCCTGGGACGGCTCCGACAACTGGACGCCGATGGCCTATCCGCTGCCCCGATTCGAGCAGGGCGAGACCGACTATGCTGCGGCATGGGGCGCAGCCGATACGGGCCACCGCTCGTCGAAGCACTACTTCGGCGCACCCTTCCTCGACGGCCGCAAGCCCAGCATCTTCCTCGGACGCGGCTGCTATACCCGCCACAAGATGTGCGCCCTCGACGTGAACCCCGCCACCCACGAGCTGACGCAGCGCTGGCGCTGGGACAACAACGCCGGATGGAGCGACCCCTGGTTTGGCAACGGCTTCCACAACTTCCAGATTGCCGATACCGACTGGGACGGCCGCGACGAGATAGTCTTCGGCTCGATGATCATCGACGACAACGGGCAGGGCCTCTGCACCACCGGTCTGGGTCACGGCGACGCCCAGCACTGCAGCGACTTCGACCCCTACCGTCACGGTCAGGAGCAGTTCTCGTGTAATGAAGAAGAACCCGCGTGTACCTATTGGAATGCGACGACGGGCCAGATATACTACCGCCTGCAGTCGACGGGCGACGACGGCCGCGCCCTCTGCGGCAACTTCAGCAACCAGTTCCCCGGCTCGCTGGGCCGTACCACGCAGTCGGGACTCGTCTCGACCGTTGCCGACAAGGTGATTGAGGGCGGTCCCGCTACCGGCGACTCCAACGACGCCCTCTACTGGAGCCACCTGAACCAGCGCATCTACTGGGACGGCGACCTGCTCGACGAGGTGTTCGACTCACCGGGCAGCAACGCCCGCAACGGTGCTGTCTACAAGCCCGGCGGCGGCCGGCTCATCACGTTCGACGGCACGAATACCGCCAACTCGTCGAAGAACAACCCCGGAGCCATTGCCGACATCCTCGGCGACTGGCGCGAGGAGGTGGTCATGCGCAACGGCACGCAGGGCAGCCGCACCATCCGCATCTTCACTACCAACACGCCGACCACCTACGGCATCTATACCCTGTGGCACGACCACCAGTACCGCAACGCAATGGTCTGGCAGTGCGTCGGCTACAACCAGCCGCCCCACAAGAGCTACTTTCTGGGCCAGCTGGAGGGCATCACCGTAGCCCCGCCCCCTCTGACGATGACGGGACGAAGCGAAGTGGCCAACGGCGGCACCATCGGCGCTGCGCATAACGGCCAGCACGTGATGGTCTGCGAGACTGGCGACACGAAGATTACCGTTGCCGACGGCGCTCAGCCCTACATGGTGACGTTCAACGTGCCGTCGTGGGTGCAGGGCACGACGAGCAAGATTCTCAACGGCGGCGCCAAGATTAACTACGAATACTATACCTGCGACGTCAGCGGTGCTGCCTTCACCGGCTCCATGCGACTGGTGAAGCAGGGCGACGGCGCGCTGAACCTGCCGAAGGCCGACATGACCTACAGCGGCGAGACCAACGTCTGGGCCGGCGCGCTCAACTTCGACGGCACGCTGAAGAACTCGCCCCTGTGGCTGAACCGCTTTGCCGAACTGAACTCTGACGGCGGCACCTTCCGCTCAATCAAGATGGACTACGACGCCAAGCTGCGCCCGGGACGTGCCGACCATCGCGGCACCATAACCACCGACTCGCTGCTGCTCGGCTTCGGCTCGCGCGTCGTCTTCGACCTCTATTGCGGCGACATCACCGCCGACCAGGTGAACACCAAGCTGCTGACCGTCGAGACCAAGACGTGGAAGTACGGTCCGAAGTACCTGATGCCTGTCTTTGAGTTCGTGCTCCACGACGCTGCCGACGGCGAGGTGGCCGAGGGTAAATACCTGATTGGCGAGGCCGAGACCGTAACAGGCAAGCTGAGCGACATCAAGATTGAAGGCGTAGGCACGAAGAAGAAGACCGAACTGCTGCTGGAGGACGGCAAGCTCTACCTGAACGTCGCCGGCGTGCGCGATGCCGGACTGATTGTCTGGAACGCTGGCGTCAGCAACGTCTGGGAGCTGGCTGGCGACGGTAACTTCACCAACGCCGCCGACCCGACCGTGACCAACGACATCTTCGTCAGCGGCGACAAGGTGCGCTTCGACGACACCGCCGCCAAGCAGTCGGTACAGCTGAAGGGCGACATCGAGGCCGACACCATCGAGGTGGACAATACCAAGGCCTATACCTTTGCCGGCACGGGCGCCATCATGGGCAAGTCGGTGCTCGTGAAGCGCGGCTCGGGTATGCTGACCATCGGCAACGACAACACCTATACCGGCGGCACACGCATCTCGGGCGGCATCGTCAGCGTCAAGTCGCTGTCGAACGCCAATCAGCCCGCCGGCAACCTGGGCGCCATGAACTCGGCGGCTGCCAAGTTCGTCATCGAGAACGGCGCTGAGCTGCGCACGACGGCAGCCGTCACCCAAGGCTCAGCCATGCAGATGGTCGGCGACGGAGGCGGCGTCATCAACAACTCGGCCGACTTCATTGTCAACCGTGCCATCACGGGTACGACGCTCACCAAGAAGGGCGCGGGCTGGATGAAGCTCAACGTGGCCAACAGCAGTCTGAACCGCCTGGTCATCGTGGCTGGCACCGTGCAGTGTGTCAATGCCAACACGCCCGCCAAGACGGTTGAGTTCCAGGGTGGTACGCTCAGCGAGAACACCAGTTCCAGCTATGCCATCTACGTGCCCGATGGCAAGACCGGCACGTGGAACATGGCCAACCGCTCTACATATAAGAATAAGGTGACGGGCAAGGGCACGCTCAATGCCAACTGCGTGACCGAGAAGGGCACCAACTACTACGCCACCCGTACCCCCATACAGTGCAACTTCACCGACTTCGAGGGCGTGCTGAAGCCCTCGTCGAATGTCGACGATCCCGCCGTGCTGCGCTTCACGATGGACGTTGCCGGCGGCATGCCCAAGGGCACGATGAACATTGCCGCTTCCGTCGAAGTGCAGAACAGCGGCAAGACCTTCACCATCGGCCGTGTGATGGGTTCCGGCAAGCTGGGCGGCAGCTGTACGTTCAGCAACGGCGCCTCGGTTGGTGCCAACACTTGGCAAGTGGGTAACGACGAAGACTGGACGACAACCGTCAAGGTGACGTCGAACGCCAACTTCGTGAAGATAGGCACGGGTAAGGTGAACTGGAACGGCCTGAGCGACAATACAGGCACGACGACCGTCCGCGAGGGCGAGCTCTGCGTGGGTCTGACCTCCGGACTCGGAACAGGCCGTCTGACCGTTCAGGAAGGCGCAACGCTCTCGGGCACGAACAGCGTCTCGAAGCCGTTCAACAACGCGTCAGTGACCGTCAACGGCACGCTGCGCCCCGGCTCTACGGCTGAGGCCACCTCGGGCAAGCTGCACTTCAGTGGCAAGAACGTCAGCATCGGCAAGACGGGCGTCCTCATTATCCGCGCTACGGGCAACAACAGCTCAACGAGCATCGAGGATATCGGCACGCTGACCATCGACGGCACCATCTGCATACAGCCCACAGAGGGCAACACGCTGCAAGTGGGCGACGAGATACGCCTCTGGCCGGCAACGGTCAAGCTGGCCGGCACGCCGCAGTTCGACATGCAGGGCGGCATCATGTGGGACACCAGCCGCATCAGCGAGGGCGTGCTCGTGGTGAAGGACATTGAGACCGGCATCCACCCGTCAACCATCACCCAACACCCGTCACCCATCTACGACCTCAACGGCCGTCAGGTTCGTCCGACGGGTAGGGGAGTCTACATTCGCGGCGGCAAAAAGATTGTCATTACCAAATAATGTAGGCAAAAGGGCAAAAATTAAGGTGTGATTTTCTTGCGCTATATCAAGAAAATCACTACCTTTGCACCCAAATAACCGAGATTCGACATTTTATTATAACTAATTAAAACAAAAGACTTATGAAAAAACGTTTACTCTTAGCCTTTATGGCAATTAGTGCGTCAATGTCAAGTTTTGCTCTGAGTCAGGGTGAGTTCGTCTACACCCCGCAGGGCCGCTTCCAGATTACGGGCGCTAACGTGAATGCCAACAGCGCATTCCAGACGATGGACGGTTGGACCGTGATCGGTGAGGGCAAGACCCTGGCCGACCTCTTCATCACCAACGCCGACGGCTATGCTGCCGGCATCAACTCTGTGGTGAGCACGGCCTCTACAGCCGGTGAGGGTATGTACTTCAAGTTCGAGCCTACGGACGCCGGTTCTACCTACGTCGTCAGCTTCAAGATGAAGGGTGCTGCTCTCGACAATGTGAAGGTCAGAATTCCCGGCGACGGCTACAAGTCGGAGACCAACCTGGTGAAGGTGGCTGGTAACACCGCCGGTACTTACACCTATCCCAGCACTGAGGAAGAAGTGATCGTCAACACCGCTGAGGAGCTGAACGAGAACTGGCAGACCTTCAACTACGCCATTCAGGGCGACGGCAATGCCCGCACTTGGTTCATCTCGTTCACCGCTATGGCTACGACCATCGAGATTGCCGACGTGCAGATTGCTCCCGCACTGCAGTTCGCCGACCTCCGTCAGCGCGACGCCATGCTCGAGAAGATGAATGCCTACAAGAACTGCTACGAGTGGCCTGCTGAGGTGCTTGCCGATATGGGTTACGACGAGGCTATCGAGGCCCTGCAGGGAATTGGTGACGAGAGCGGCCAAGCCGACCTTGACGAGCAGTTAATGACTGCACAAGAGATTCTCGATGAGTTCATCAAGGCTAATATGGATGACTATTTGCCTTCAGGCAGTTATACAGCTACTACGAACGGCGCAGGTACACCTGCTGTCGATATCAAATTCAGCAGCTGGATTGCCAAGGTGCAGAAAGCCTATACTTGGGGTGATTGGAACTGTCTGCCTTCGGGACGCGGTTTCTGGGAGAACGAGTCACAGGGCGCAGCTGACTTAGGCCACTATGCAGGAAACTCTGCCTGGAACTATGGTGATACCAGTGGTGCAATGGGTGTCTATATGCAGAAGACTCTTGATGCCGGTTCCTACGTGTTTGGTATTGAGGGAAGAGCTGCCCTTCGTGAAGACGCCACCTCTACATCTTGGACCAACAATGATGGTTGGGATGTCGCATACGGTGTGGCATACATCGTGAAGGTTGATGGCGAGGCCACCACTGATACTATTTCTTCTGTGGTCAAGGACCTGGATGCCGTTGACTATACACAGTTCCTCCTTCCTGTTGCCATCGCTGAGAGCGGCACTTACGAGGTCGGTTTTAAGGCCTATTGTAAGGATGCCTACAAGGACCTGAAGAATGGTTCTGTTGTTTATATTAAGAACGCTTCCATCTGGGGCAAGAACAACAATAAGTACAACCAGAAGCAGCTTGGTTACGAGGCAGATGTCAATGAGCAGATTACCGCTGGCCGTACTAACCTGACTACTGCTGCAGAGAACATTGCCAACGGCGATTTCTTCTGGGGTAAGGCTGAGCTGCAGGCTTGTGTTGACTCTGTTGCTCCGAAGATTGTCGAATACGAGGCTTTGGATCAAGACGCAATCATTGCTACCTATCAGGAGGACTATGTGAAGTCAACTTCAGAAGAGACTGGCTATCTGGTTTATGAAATTTATCAGGCAGCTGTTAAGGACATCATCGCAGCTAACAGAAAGTTTGCTGCTGTCAACGATACACTGGCTTCTATTCAGACTGTCATTGACAATGCAGAGACTGTAAAGACAATGCGTCTCTATGAGGCTGCTACCGGCAAAGCCGACTTCCAGGCTGCCATTGACAAGGCCAAGAGCGTTCAGACGGCTATGAAGGCTTCTGACTACAGCGAGGATAATGCTGCAGCCATCGTGGCTGCCAATGAAGAACTCAACGCAGCAATTGAAGCATATAAGGTGAGTGTTCCTGCTTCTGCTATTGCTACTATTGTTGACATTGATTTCGAGAATGATGCTGTGCAGAATGAGGAGACTCAGCTTTACAGCGTCACTGGCGCAGCCGGTACGATGGAGTTCTCCGCTTGGTCTACCGATGGTACGGGCAACCAGCCGTTCGAGCAAGGTTACTGGAGCAACGGCGAGCAGCTGTGGAAGGGTTACATACGTATCGGTAATGGTACTGGTACCGTCGTCTTTGATCCCACGGAGAATGGTTCTATGGGTACTAACATCCTGAAGGTCGCTTGTGACCTGTACGTTCAGGGTCTCAGTGGCCGTTCACTCGGTTTCTTCCTGAAGAACGTCGTTGACGGTGAGAATGGTCCTGAAGATGCAAATATCTTCGGCCTCTTCCACAACTTCTACAATGGAACAACCGAGACAAACACCTGTGACGTGGACATCAGCAAGATCTGGGCTAAGTCTGGTGGTAGCTACAACAACGCATCTCCTGCCGACGTAGATGAAGAGACACGAACTGCCAATCCTCTGCAGAAGAGTCACATCGAGGTCATTATGGACTATGGCCGTAAGTCTATGTACTGCACCATCAGCAGCATTAACGGTTCGACCACTTCCAATGAGGTTGCTCTCGAGGCTGTTCCCACCAAGTTCATCCTGCAGTGTAACTACAACAACAACGACCGTCGCGCATGGTTCGACAACCTGAAGATTGAGCGCCTCACCGCTGGTGCTACCGATCCGTTCGTCGATGCTATCCAGGAGGTCAACACCAGCGCCGTCGTGAAGCCCACGAAGGTCCTGAAGGACGGCCGCATCATCATCAACGGCAAGTACGGCCTCAACGGTATGATCATCAAGTAAGCCTCCACTTACAAACTCTTTAATAAAGCGAGAGCCTCCTTCCTGACGGTTGGAGGCTCTCTTTTTTGGACAAAAAAACGTAGGGATTGCGCGATTTGGCCAAGATTCCCATGATTGGCCAAACAACAATAGAGGAAAAATGCCGAAATGCTTGCCGAGTGACGAAAAACGCCATATCTTTGTATCGTCAATAAGACCTAACAACTTAAAAATACAAAGATTATGAAGACAATAAAAGATTTGGTAAAGACTGTGCTCATGAGCATGTTTACCGCAGCTCGTCGTGATGAAAACCAGTTTTTCGACAAGACCATGTTGTTTGGCACCGCAAACTCCCAAAGATGGTCGCTTCCACACTTGACTTGCATAGGCATTTAATGCCGAAAGCGCTAAATAAATCTCTCTCTCGTAAACAAAAAAGGGACTTCCCCCACAGTAGGGAAGCCCTTTTTCATTGTGTTATGATGACTGGTGTCACCAGCCTGCCTCAAACCGTCTTCCGTTCCATCTCAGCACGTTTCACTTAGCGGTGCAGTCAGCATTCCATTTGGGTGAAGATGATGTCCTGGGATTGTCGCCACTCTCTTTCTTGTCCTCGCAATTCAGCGAAGAAAATGTGGCCATCCAAGATATCGGGTCTTCAAGAGCGATACCCATATCGGCTTTAACGTTGTAACTCAGGGGAGATTTCCTGAGTTACTTTCGTCAATAGTATCTCACTTGTCGATAAGGTTATGGAATATAGCTTATGCTGTCAGGCTATTTCCCTTCCCCATCGATAATTGTTCCGCGACTGCTGTTACCCTCATTTGTGAGTTGTCTAGAGCCTACAATGTTAGAATTCCAAGTGGTAGGTTCACTGAGGGTGTCGCCGTCTTTGAAGATGCGGAAGTAACCGACATCCATCAGTTTGTGGTTAGGGTCAGGACCCTTTTCTACCATCAACAGTCCATAATAGAAATCTCTGATTCCCTCACTTGTCTTTCTGCCTGAAATAACAACAGCCATTCTGTTAAAGATGCTCTTAGTGTAACCTTCGGTAGCAAAGAAGGCGGTGAAACGTTCTCCATTGCCGCTGATGAATGCTCCCTTTCCGACGTCATAATCATTAGTACTGCTGTCAGCATCATATTCATACATGTCGATGGTATTACTGATGAAATTCTGATTTAAGAATTTTATCTTGTAAGAGTCTATCACCTGACCAACCCTATAATGACCATCCTCGCAATAAACAGTAGTATAGGGACTCAGGTAGAAAACTCCCTCAATGCTTGGTGGGTTAATGCCGTTGTATATAGGCATGTGATTCCTCAATCCCTCGCGCATGTCAGATGGTACGATGTCATTCATTCTCAGGTCGTCCATCTCGTCAATGGTTTTAAGCACAGGACGGATGCTCATGCCAAATTTGCGCATATAGTTCATATAACCGGTCTTGCCGTCATACATATATAATGCGGGAACAGCATCGGTACTGGAAAGCGTGGAAACCCAATAGAAACCGGTACCTCCACGATTATAGTGACTGTCGCCTGACTTTTGGCCTCCAAATGGAAGGAAGATGCTTTTGCCGTTAGGCCCAGTCACACGATAACCGTCTACACCATTCAGCCTTTCCTCTGTCCAGGTACATCTTTCCACGAGCTCATCCATCTCCGTCTTAGTAGGCATACGCCAATACTTACCCATATTCACTCTAGCAGCGTCGTCCATTGGCTCAACTGTTGAAAGGTCATCCACAGTTCCATAATAGCTGCTCATGCAGTATTTGGAGAATTCGTCGCCAGTAGCGTTGGAATATTTATAGTTGTCCCACGAATAGGAATCCTTTTCATTCGTCTCAGCCCAAGCGTAATAACCACCATAGTCTTCAGGATTCGCAGCTCCGACATTCATCATGGCCCATTTCACACTCAGCCCCAAGTCAACGGCATATTTGCTATTTGGCACTTCCTGCTTCATGAAACCGTCGGTGACAGCATCAATGTCGGCCTGAGTAATCTTATTATCGCCGTCCAAGTCAGCGTCGGCATTGTATTTACCGCTTTTCATTAGATCGATAACGGAGACAATATCAATGACATTAATCAGCTTATCACCGTTCAAGTCACCGTTCCTTGACTTATTCTCGCTAGATTCAACCATCTTTGCGAACTTGTTCCAGCCTTGTGTGGAGCGATAAGTGTTTTTTGTCCCATCTGGAATATATAAGAATGCCTTGTTATAAATATAATCAGCATTGTCGTAGTAGCCTTTGAAAGCGTCTTCCGTGAATTCAAAAGGCTCTGTCGACAGAGAATAGATCTTTTCCAGATTGGTACAGCCTTCGAACGCACAGTATCCGAAATCTCTGACGCTGGCAGGAATAGTTATCTCAACCAGGCTCGTCAGTTCGTTGAATGCACCGTCGCCAATAGCTGTAACGTTGTCGGGTATTCGTGTCGTCCCACAACCGGCTATGAGCTTATTGGTGGCAGTCTCGATGATGGCGTTGCAGTCGTCACCAGAGTTATAATACGGATTGTCGGGTGCAACCTGAATGCTGACAAGGCCGTTGTCGCCAGCCAGCACAAAATTGTCTTCTATCTCCGACACGTTTTTGGGGATGTAAATCGACGTCAGAAGCGGATTGTCCCTCAGACCTTGTGCACCGATGAATGTCAAGGTCTCGGGGAGTCTCAGAGACTTCAGCGAGCGACAATAGCTGATACACATTCTGCCGATAGACTTCACACCGTCGAGGCCTTCAATGCTCTCAAGAGCATGGCAGCTGCTGAAGGCCCCCATTCCAAGATAAGTAACAGTCCTGGGAAGTGTGACCTTGGTAATGCTTTTGCAATCAGAGAAGGCATATTTGCTGACACCCACGACGGTGTATCCGTTGACTGTTTGAGGAATAGTTATAGCGCCCTTCGTCGACATGTCAATGCTCGCGTCGTTATCTGCCGTACAGCTCACCTCAACCTGCATGGGGTCATTGTTCAAGACCTTATACAGCACGCCCACTCCTTCTTTTGTATTTGACGTAAAGGTATCGCCCACATTCAAGTTGCTTGCACTGCAAGTAAAATCAACATAATAGAAATTATTCAAGAAATTTGTCATGTAAGACAAAATCATCTTATATTCCACCCCAACACGTAAACCATCAAAGAAAAAATCAAGGGTCTGAGACCCATTGTGGGGGACATATACTTTCTTTTCCAAGATGTGCCTATCTTCACCATCCTTGGAGAACACGAAGAGAATAACAGATTCGCCGTAGTCTGCATCATCCGGATTAGTGATAGTGGCCGTACCCGACAGGGTCGTGCCCGATATGACTTTCTGTCCTAAATCATAGTTGTTGATTGAAGTGGTAGCTCTTAATGACTGAGAATCGCTGAAGAGGACGTTTATGCTGCCAAGCACCCTGTCTCGTTTATCCTTCAAGACGAATTTTTCGAGACCGGCACTGCCAGCATAAAACGAAAGCTCAAGATTTTGGGTCTCGCCTGCCGACAGGGTCGTATAAGCGGTGGCAACAAGACTGTCTTTTGTGACATTTGTCGTCTGATACAGGTTGACATTACTTGTGTAGGCCTGCTGACCCGGATTTTTCAGGCTCACAGAGAATCTTGCTGTTCTATATTTCTTCAGGACAGACCCTTCCTTGGCAGTCAGACTGTTAAGCGTCAGGTTCACCTTATCCGGATTGTGTTCTTTTGCTACAAGACGATTGCCGCTGACGGTCAGTTCTAAATAGTAATGGTCAGAATCGAAGTTTGCCATGTATTCACTGTCATCGGCATCTTCCTCCTTGCTGACAGCACACAGATAGTACACACCATCGGAGAGCTCCTTGCCCAGTTCGACATTATACGTCTGGCTCGCTTCTTCGCCCTTGGATAGTTCTAATTTGTTAGTGAGCAAGAATTGCCACCAATGTGTTTTGTGCCACCAGATGTCAGTAATCCGTTCTTGATTCGAGTCAAAAAGTGCGACCCCCTGTTCAAAGGTCAGCTTTAAAGGGTTCATGTTTTTCGCTTTCACTGTCACCTGGAATGAAGGAAAATTCTTGTCTGACGAGGATCTTGAAAGCTCCAGATTGTTGTCGCTCATGTAAATATCTGTAGTATTCAATCGGGCTGAGTAGGTTGCCGCATTTCCATTAGGAGCCACTCCGACGATTACACTTTGACTACTGTCATATCCAACTGGAGAATAAGAATATCCATTAAGGAGTGTGAGCAGGAAGAACCCGTTATTGTGTCCATTCCATCCCCAGTTAACGTAGAATTTCCCTTCTTCACTATCATATCCTTCCAGAAGGAAGCAATGGCCTCCACTTGCTGATCGACCTGCATACAACACAGGTCTGTCCTTTGCCAGTTCGCAATATACAATTTCCATCCACTCCTCGCTCGTGTAATTGTCTCTTCTAAAATACTCAATATCTTTGCTATAGCCAAAATACTTGCAAAGAGCGTAAGGTATGTCTTCTGGGTCAGCACCTGTCGAACTATGACCTGTATCTTTATTATACTTATAACTTGCCGCTATAGCCACACCACAGTACAGAGATAATTGTGACACAGCCTCTACCTGATCTATATTTGTAATTTCATCTGTCGTCCTCTTGATATTTGTCCAGTCAATGGCTGTGCCTGCCTTTATTGAATTGATGTCGTCACGATATTTGGGTATCGTATTGAAAAGTTTTGCAGGATACTGATGATAGTATAACAGCTGTGCAATTGCCGTCGGAACACAGCCAACAATCATATTGTCCGGACAATAAGAATTGTAAGGCTCCCCCTGATCAAAGCGAGCCAGCCGACTCTCGTCGAGCATAATAGAAGGATACTCCTTCGCTGAGAACCGACGCTGCAATTCCGGATGCTTCCTGATAAAGTCTATTTCCTTTGCATAGCCTTCCATCCACGTCTTGAAGTTGTCAGGCATGTCATTTGCATCAATCCGTCCCGTGTCCGAATAGCCTAGAATCTCTTCTGTGGCATCCTCACCGCTGACAATCACGAATCCTTCACCTTGGCCGATATTAAAGATGTAGTAACTATCGTCCTTGCCCACAGAAGCCATTTGTAAATCAAGTGAACGAGGAGCTCTGCGTGCCTTATTGGTGACACGTCCAGTGAGAAACTTGCTTGCCTTACGGCTGGCTTGCTCAGCCGTTACAGGGTCAGCAAACAGTTGTGTACATACAAACAAGCAAACGAAAGAAAAAAATAGTCTTTTCATATTTCTGTTTTTTTAGGTTTTCCGTGCAAAGATACAAAATCCCTGCGAAAAATGAGAAAAAGGGAGTGGATTTTTATGATTTCTGCCTAATATGGCCTGCGCCTTGGACAAAAAAACGGGTAAAATGTGCGATTTGGCCATGATTTCAATGGTTGTCCAAACAGCAAATGAGGAAAAAAGCGGAACTGTTTGCTGGGGGACGAGAATCGCCGTAACTTTGCATCGTCAATAAATAACAACTAAAAATATGATGATTATGAAGGTTAATAAACAATTGGTAAAGTCACTGATTAAGAGCATGTTTGCCGCATCCTATTGTTCATCCAGTGCTGATGACAAGTTCGTCCACATGTCCATGCTTTCGGGCAGCACTATACCGCCAATAGATGGTCGCTCCTGCTTCTTATCCGCTTAGGCAATGTGTGACAGTTGACAGTTGACAGTTTTATTATGAGCACAACATAGAAAAAGATGAAAATATGTATAATAATATTATACTATATATAATATTTATATTATATATATAGTATATCATTTTTGGCAGGTTTTAGGCAGCTTGTATAAAACTGTCAACTGTCACAACTGTAACCGCTGGCGTTGAGACATGATTTTTGCGCGTTTTTTTGTGATTTCCTTGCAGAAAAATTTGGCGGTTTCAGATTTTGTTTGTACCTTTGCACCTGTAAACAAGAAGTCGTCCGGCGACGGCTGAGTGGGGCAGTTAAGACGTCTAACCCCCGCAGTTGAAACAGCTAAAACGGCCAATTAGCTAACGGAGCCGGCGACGCGCACAAAAAACCTTAGTACTAACCCTTTCGACCCATTAAAAGCACTCCAAAGCCCACCTGCGGAGAGAACGTGCAGCCTTCGTGACACTAAAAAATGAGAAATGATATGTAAAAAATGACTAAATCTGAAAGTCGGGCTGTTAAAAAGTTGCAGGTTTGAATAATTTTTTGTTATTTTGCATGCTGAAATACTAACTGCAAATCAAAAATGCTTAAATAAAACAAACCTTTTATGAAAAAACTCTTTTTGTATGCTTCCCTTCTGTGCTTAGGCCTGGGGTCCTGTACAAAGGACTACGTGGTGCCGGAGGGGGAATTGCCATCCTGGCTTGGCGAGAGTATCTACAAAGAGCTAAATGACCCGTCGCAGCTGCAGGGCACGTTCAAGACGTACTGCAAGCTGATTGAGGACATGGGTTATGCGGAGGTGTTGAGCAAGACGGGTAGTAAGACTATCTTCCCGGCTAACGACGAAGCCTTCGCACGGTTCTTTGCCGGTGGTAACAACAAGTTCGGCGCAAGCAGCTACGAGCAGCTGACGCACGCCCAAAAGGCGGAACTGTTGTTCTCGACGATGCTCGACAACGCCATTCTGGTCGGTACGCTGTCCAACCTGCAGAACAGCGCCGGAAACATGTTGCAGGGACAGTTAGTGAAGCACGCCACGAACATGCGTCTGTCGTATGCCGTGACGCCGTTGGCCGCTCAGGACATGCCTGCCAACAACAAGTACTTCGCACGCTTCAAGAGCGGCAACGGTATCCAGGCCGTCTTCGACAACACGGTGGCCCCGATGGTTCACCTGACGGGTGAGTACATGCTGAACAATAACATGACCGTGACGGGCGACGACAGCGACTTCAAGGTGCTGACCGGCCACGACTATGTCGACGGTGCCGCCTACATATTCGACCGCACGGTGGTGAAGGGCGACGTGGTCTGCCAGAACGGCTACATCCACCAGCTCGACGAGGTGCTCGTGAACCCCGGCAACATGGCCCAGATTCTGCGTTCGGGCAGCGATACACATTATATTTCGCGTATGCTGGACTACTACAGCTTCCCCGACCCCGACCTGACGCTGACCGAGCAGAGTACCGAGACGGGCACGACGGACACGGTCTACGCCATCCGCTACCTGAGCAAGAACTCGCAGCGCTCCAAGCTGGCACAGCCCGTGCGCGGCATGACCGTAGCCGACAACCAGCTGCTCGACTTCGACCCGGGCTGGAACTACTATAACCCGACGCTGAAGGGCGGCTCGAGCAACGACGATGCCGAGATTGCCGCCTTCCTGGCTCCCGAGGACAAGGCCGTCGAGAACTACTTCCTGAAGGAGGCTGCCTACATTCTGAAGAACCTGGGCGACCCGTCGCTCGACCTCTCGGCTGCCAACCTCAACGCCCACCTCGACGCCGTCTTCAACAACGACCCGTCGATATTTGCCAGCATCCTGAACAACGTGATGAAGCCCTACCTGACGAAGACGGTGCCCAGCACGTTTGCAACTGTGCAGAACGACGCCTTCGAGTTCCTCGACGTGACGAAGAACGACATCATCCGCAAGAGCGACGGCAACTACGACGTCACCATCGGCAATAACGGCGTCATCTACAAGATGAACAA
Organism: uncultured Prevotellaceae bacterium; assembly: GCA_946184965.1. Lineage (GTDB taxonomy): Bacteria > Bacteroidota > Bacteroidia > Bacteroidales > Bacteroidaceae > Prevotella. The sequence goes on from CAMHHO010000014.1 coordinate 32,990, forward strand.
GCTCTTCGGTCCGAAGCTGTACAACTCAGTGCTCGGTCCCGCGTCTGTATATAAGGATATGCGCACGATGGGCGAGATGCTGAACGACCACCAGGCCACCGCCGGTGTGCCCTCGAAACTCGGAGCCGACATGTACTACTACCTGCTCTCGATGAAGGCCCGCTACGGACTCTTCGTGCCGACCGACAACGAGACGCAGTTCATCGTCATCGACCCCACGTCGGTCAAGGACGAAGACGGCCTGAAAGGACTGCGCTTCCGCTTCGACCCGCAGGCTGACGGCTCCTTCCACGTGCTGGTTAAGAAATACATCTACCAGTCGGGTCCCTACAACCAGCTCAGTTCCTACGTCGAGGCTGCCAATGCCCAGGACATCAACATCGAGTCGGGCATCTTCAACAGCCAGATCAAGGACCTGCTCGACTACTGCACCATCGTGCTGGCCGACTCGACCGAGACGGGTAAGGGCAATCCGCAGTACGGACTCTACGGCAACCGCTACTACAAGACCAAGCACGGCGGCACCGTCGTCGTCGATGGCAACAAGGTGGCCGGCGGCCTGCAGCAGTCAGACCCCTCGCAGTGGTCGACCATCACCGAGACCTTCGACGTGAACAGCCCCGATGCCAAGATTGAGAACGGCACCGTCTACCGTCTGGACTTCCCGCTGCAGCCCACTATCACGACCGTGATGCAGACGCTGTCGCGCCCCGAGTTCTACGACGCTGAGGCCGACTATGATGTGGCTGCGCCCGAGTACGACCACTTCCTGAACTTCTGCCTTCAGTTCAACAACGAAGACATCTACACCTTCGCCGGCATACTGACCGGCAGCGAGACCGAGGCCCAGAAGAAAACCAAGCTGAAGTCCTTCCGCATCATCGACGACAACGACAACTGGGGCATGCTCAGTGCCTATAACTACACCATCTACGCCCCCACCTACGAGGCTATGGTGAAGGCCCAGCAGACGATGGGACTGCCCACCTGGAAGCAGGTGATGGCCATCGTTGAGAACTGGGAGGCCGTTGCCGGCCAGTATGGCTTCACCGATCAGAGCCAGGCCTCCGAATACGTGAGGGAGCAGCTGGAGAAGATGACCAAGTTCGTGCGCTACCACACGCAGAACAGCTCGCTCTTCGCCGACCGCTACTTCAAGAACTACGACCCCAAGACGGAGCAGACGACGCCCGAGCCCGCCTATTCGACGTTCTGCTCGAACGCGCTTGGTATAGCCCAGACGCTGATTGTCACCGGCGGCGGCAACAAGCTGACCGTGAGGGATGCCTCCGGCACGTCCGTGACCGTCAACGCCTCTTCCGCCACTGCCAACCTCATTGCCCGCGACATCACGACTTCGGAGAACACCTCCTCGTACGGCACCTACAAGTCAATCGAGGCCTCGTCGTTCGTGACCGTTCACGGTATCGACACCCCCCTGTGCTTCAACAGCAATAGGCAGTATTAGAAGTGAAGAGTGAGGAAGTGAAAAGTGAATAGTGAACAATTTAGAATCAAGATATTTATGTCAAGAATAAAAATCCTACTGACACTCCTGCTTACCATTGTCGCCCAGGCGGTGATGGCTCAGGGCAGAGTCATATCAGGTTCGGTGGAAGACGCTATGGGACCGGTGATGATGGCCAACGTGGTTGAGCGCGATGCCAACAACCGTATCATCAGTGCCACGCAGACTGATATGATGGGTAACTTCTCCATGGAGATTAAGAACCCGAAGAACAAGCTCGTCGTCTCATATGTGGGAAGCAAGACGAAGATACTCACCATCGGCGACCAGAAGACCTTCAACATCAAGCTCGAGGACGACAAGACGACCCTCGGCGAGGTGAAGGTGGTGGGACGCCGTGCCACATCAGGCGGTCTGAACATCGACAAGCGCGAGGTGACCGTCTCGCAGCAGACCTTTAACCTACAGGACGTCGAGGGTATGGCCTTCACATCGGCCGACGAGGCCCTGCAGGGTGAGATTGCCGGTCTCGACATCGTGGCCAACTCAGGTAACCTCGGTGCCGGTACGACCATGCGTCTGCGCGGTGTGTCGACGCTGAACGGCTCGGCCGAGCCTCTGATTGTCGTCGACGACAAGATTTTCGAATATAACTCATCCGACATCGACTTCGAGAGTGCCGACGAGGAGGCCTTCTCGTCGCTGCTCGCCGTCAGTGTCGACGATATTGCCGACATCCGCGTGCTGAAGGATGCTGCCGCAACGGCCATCTGGGGTTCGCAGGGCGCCAACGGTGTCATCATGATCACCACCAAGCGCGGTACGCGCGGCAAGCCCCGCGTGACGCTGGGCTATAAGTTCACCGGCACGTGGATGCCGAGCGGCTACGACCTGCTGAACGGTGACAACTACACGATGATGCTCAAGGAGGAGTTCTACAACCCCACGCAGAGCTCGTCGGCCACAGCCACCATCAACGAAATCAACTACGTGCCCGCCGAGTCGTGGGCCGAGGCCAACAACTGGAACAAGAACACCGACTGGGTCGACGCCATCAAGCAGTTCGGTGAGCAGCACGAGGCCAACGTCAACATCTCTGGTGGTGGCCAGAAGGCAACGTTCCGCATCTCGGCCAGCTACAACCACCAGCTGGGTACGGTCATCAAGCAGCGCCTCGACCGTCTGACCACGCGTCTGGTGCTCGACTACAACGTGTCGGACCGCATCCGCTTCTCGACCAACTTCGCGCTGACCTATACGGATAACCTGAAGAACTACACCTACGGCAGCAGCAAGAGCGCCGGTTTGCTCGCTATGGCACTGGCAATGGCGCCCAACGCTAGCATCTACCGCTACGACCGCTTCGGCAACAACACGGGCGAGTTCTTCCTGATGAACCCGACGATGACCGGCATGACGCCCGACGACGGCAACTACACCTCGACGCAGCTGCAGGACGTCGTGGCCATTGGTAACCCCGTGGCCTACGCCCACCGCTCGTGGCAGAAGGAGCAGACCTACAGCATCGTGCCCGACTTCAACATCAAGTACGAGCTCCTGGGCACTGAGAACGGCCAGCACCGTCTGACCTTCGACGGCCGCGTCTACTTCGACATCTATGCCTACTCGAAGCCTACCTTCATGCCGGGCAGCCTGTCGAACGGCAGCTATACTGACAACGACTATAACTACATCACCAATACGGAGACCAACCAGTTCAAGATGGGTTCGCGCATGAAGCTCACTTTCACGCCCGCCTTCAAGAACGAGGACTTCTACCTGACGATGATGGCCTACTACGAGGCAGGTACGCAGAAGAACACCTACCAGTATCTGGGCCAGAGCTCGATTCCCAACGGCATCGAGTCGTCAACCATCGACGCCCACCTGCTGAGCATGGACAACCAGCCCGGCACGATGAAGTCGGCCTGGCACGACTGGGTGTATCAGACCCACTTCTCATACAAGTCGCGCTACAACATCGGCTTCGGACTCCGTGCCGACGGCAGCTCGAAGTTCGGTCCCAAGAACCCCTGGTTCTACTCGCCCAACGTCTCGCTGCGCTACAACCTGAGCGAAGAGCCCTTCTTCACCCCGCTGAAGAAGTACGTCTCGATGTTCGGTATTCGCGGCTCGTGGGGTATCACGGGTAGCTCGAGCGTGTCGGTCGACAACTACTTCAACCAGTACACCTCGCGCGCCGGACGCTACGGCTCGGGCTACTTCACCACGATGAGCGGCCTGAAGCTCGACGACCTGCGCCCGCAGAAGAAGATTGGTCTGAACCTCGGCTTCAACATCGGACTGCTCGACGATCTGTTCGAGATTGACGTCAACCTCTACGACGAGAAGACCAAGGACCTCATCATGAGGGGCATCCCCATTCCCACGTCGGCCGCCTGGAACACGTCGACCACGCTCTCGTTCGGCAATGTCGGCGAGATGGAGAACAAGGGTTGGGAGCTGACCGTCAACGCCAACAAGTTTATTAAGGTGAAGAAGTTCTCGGTATCAGCCAGCTTCAACATGGCCCAGAACGTGAACAAGCTGCTCGAGATGGACCAGCGCGTGCTCGACAACATGAACTCGCAGCCCAGCTATAGCCGCCGCGGCTCCAGCTCAGTGCTCAGTCGCGTGGTTGTCGGCGACCCGCTCTGCTCTATCTATGGCTATAACTACAACGGCGTCTACCAGTACTCTTACGACTACCTGACCAACTACAACACCAAGCAGCTGCAGCTGCAGGCTCAGGCCAAGGCCCGTGGCGAGAATTACGACTGGAACTACGAGGAGTGGATCAACCAGCAGCTCGCCGAGGGAAAGACCTTCCCCGTCGCCATCGACGAGAAGGGCAAGGTCATCATGACCAATACCGGCGTGCCCAAGCACCTAGCTTATTATTATGGTGAAACCGATTATGAGTTCAAGGGTGGTGATGCCATCTACGAGGACGTCAACCACGACGGTAATATCAACGAGCTCGACATCAAGTACTTAGGCAACTCGCTGCCTAAGATGCAGGGTGGTTTCAACGTCACGCTGCAGTACGACAGCTGGAAGCTCGTGGCCCGCTTCAACTACCGTTGGGGCAACAAGATCATCAACACCGCCCGCATGGGTCTGGAGAGCATGTACGGCACCCAGAACCAGTGCTCGTCGGTAACCTACCGCTGGCGCAAGGACGGCGACGTGACCCAGATTCCACGCGCCCTCTACGGCACGGGCTACAACTATCAGGTGAGCTCGCGCTTCGTTGAGGACGGCTCGTTCCTGCGCTTCAACAACCTGCAGATTTCCTACAGCGTGCCCAAGAAGGCCATCAAGAAGCTTGGTCTGAACACGCTGTCGGCCTACGTTACGCTGAACAACCTCTTCTGCTGGACAAGGTACACGGGTATCGATCCGGAAGTTGCTGCCGGTACCTACACGCCGGCTACCGACGGTGCTACCACACCAAGGTCGAAGTCGGTTACCGCCAGTCTTAACTTCGGATTCTAAAAGAATTGATAATTGACAATTGATAATTATGAAAAAGATTCTTTCTATAATATTTGCAAGCGTCGCGCTGAGTTCGTGTGTCGACACGGTTATCCTGCCTGACAACAAGACCGTCGACGATGACTTCTGGCAGAAGAAGAGCGAGGTGGAGGCTGTCGTGGCTACGGCCTATGCACAGCTGCGCGACCAGGCCGCCATTCGCAATATGATTGTATGGGGCGACTTCCGCTCCGACGAGCTCACAGTGGCCTCGTCGCTGCCTACCAGTGCAGCCTACCGCACGGCCCTGCAGCAGATTTACTCGCTCAACATCGAGACTGAGAACTCGTTTACGTCGTGGTATCCCTTCTACTCGGCCATCAACTACTGCAACCTCGTGCTCGAGAAGGCTGAGGACGTGATAGCCGTCGACCCCGACTACATGCGCGGCGACTATGATGCCAACAAGGCGCAGATGCTCGCCCTGCGTGCGTTCTGCTATTTCTACCTGACGAAGGTGTTCCACGATATCCCCGTGACGCCGGGTGCCTACCTCAACAGCAGCGCCGACCTGAATGCGCCCCAGGCTAATCCCGACAGCGTGATCACCATGTGTATCAACGACCTGAAGGAGGCCTCGAAGTATGCCGTTCCTGCCAATACGTTCGGCGACTGGCGCGACAAGGGCTACCTGAACCAGGACGGCATCAACGCCGTTCTCGCCGACATCTACCTCTGGCGCGGCTCCATCAATCGCGACGCTGCCGACTATGAGGCCTGTGTTGATTACTGCAACAAGGTCATTGCCGCCAAGAAGGCTGCCTACGAGCAGAGTCCTTCGCGCCGCCGCATGGGTGGCGACGACGAGAAGCTGGACTACTATCTCTCCAGCTACAGCGACATGTACAGCGACCTCTTCGGCCAGAGCGGACAGAATGCCGACGAGAGCATCTTCGAGTTGCAGTTCCGTCTCTCGAATGCCGCCAACACCGGACTCGACCAGATGTATTACCGTTACAACAGTGCCAGCGGCAACGGCTACGGCTACCTGAAGGCATCGAAGGTGTACGGCTCGGTCGACGCCACCGGTAAGGGTGTCTGGATGAACAGCGCCGACCAGCGTCTGTTCGAATACGTCTACGACGCTACTGGTACTGCCGAGCAGTACGACGTGCGCAAGTTTGTGGCACTCTCGTCAGCCGGCACGAACAACTCGGCCGAGGGCAGCCCCTCGGGCGGTCGTACGAACACGATGAACCGCAACTGGATTTTCTACCGCCTCACCGACGTGATGCTGATGAAGGCTGAGGCCTTGGTGCAGCTCTACGAGCTGGGCGGCAAGGCTGAGGGCGACACCCGCAACGAGGAGGCCTTCAACATCTGCAAGTTCATCAACGACCGTGCACTCTCTGACGCCAACAAGACGTCGTACGCACTGAAGTACACCACCTACCGCGACCGCATGGAGGAGCTCGTGATGGCCGAGCGTGCCCGTGAGCTCTGCTTCGAGGGCAAGCGCTGGTTCGACCTCATGCGCTTCAACTACCGTCACACTGCGCAGAAGGCCGACCTCAAGAAGAAGCTGACCGAAGGCTTCGTGACCAACAGCGACGAATTCTTAGAGCTGGCACTCCGCAAGTATGCCGTGCCTACTGCCATGCGGGCCAAGATTCGCGACGAGCGCTATCTCTACATGCCGATCAATCAGGACGAGGTCGAGCTGAACCCCAACCTCGTGCAGAACCCTGTGTATAAATCTTCGTCCAAGTATTAATATAATAAGGTAAAAAGTAAAGATATGATTACCAAAGTAAAATATCTCATCTGTGCAATCTGCGTCGTCTGCGGTTCAATCGCCTGTACGGAGGAACCCGACGGGTCGAACCTCTTCTCGTCCGACGAGAAGACCATCGCCGAGCTGCTGCGCGACCGCCCCGAACTGAGCGCCTTCTACCGCATACTCGAGAAAGGCGGATTCGACAAGTATATGGGCACATACGGACAGTACACCTGCTTCGCACCGATGAACGACGGCGTGAACGCCTATCTGGATAGTCTCTATAACGACGAGTCGTACCTCATCTCGAAGGCCAAGCAGAAACACAACGGCATCAAGGAAGATGCCGGCTGGAGCAGCCTCGACGTGATGGCTAAGGTGAACCTGATGCCCGACTCGCTGTGCGACGACATAGCACGCTTCCACCTCTCGGGTGAGGAGCACCTGCAGGTCGACCTCGACGGTACGGCCACCACATGGACCACGATGAAGACGGGCCGCAGCATCCGCGTGGGCACCTTCGGCGTCGATGCCTACAATCAGGACTACGTCGGACTGACCAGTCTGAACGACATCTCGGCCATCGTCGACGGCGACATCGAGGCCATCAACGGTATTCTCCACGTCTGCTCGACCGTCATTCCACGCTCCGACCGCACCACTGACGACCAGCTGCGCGTCGAGGGCGAGAAAGACCTCAGCATCTTCTACGCAGCCCTCGAGGCTACAGGCTATACCGACACGCTGACCATCGAGGCCAAGCGCCATCCCGACGGCACGCCGGTGACCTACGATCTGGGTACCAACCACAACGACCGCGACGGCAACTCGCTCTACTACCCCAAGGAGTGTATGGTGAAGTGGACCGTCTTTGCCGAGACCGACGACGTGTTCCGCGCTGCCGGCATCAACAGCTTCGACGACCTGAAGAAGAAGTGTGCTGAATGGTATGCCGGTTCGGCTGCCTGGTACGACTATATCAACGAGAAGGGCATCACCATCAGCACGGGCGACGACTACACCAACCGGTTCAACGTGGTGAACATGTTCGTGGCCTATCACATCCTGCGTGCAGGCATGCCCATCGACCGCATCGTCTACGAGAAGAACGCACAGACCAACTCGTCGTGGAACTTCTGCTTCGGCTACGAGCCTCAGGAGTACTTCGAGACGATGCTCCCCAACACCATCCTGAAGGTGTGGGAGACCAACCCCAAGACCACTAAGGACCTGTGGCTGAACCGCTACCTGACGAACAACACGCTGACCTCGAAGCTCGGACTCTTCGGAACACCGGGCGACGGCGACCACGTGCTGAAGTTCGCCGGCGTACCCGTCGACCGCAACAGCAGCGTCGAGACCCTCAACGGCTATATCCACCGCATCAAGGGTATCCTGAAGTACGACGAGAACGCCCGTAACGCCCTCTATGAGCGCCTGCGCTTCGACTCGTCGACCTTCCTCTACGAGCTCATCAACAACGGACTTCGCGGTGCTACGCCCGCCGAGGTGAGCGCCCTCAACGGCGGCGGCGACGGCAACCGCGTGGCCTTCCAGAACAACTACTTCGACAACATCGTCTGCTACAACCCCGGTACGCTGCTCCGCTTCAACGTGATGGGCGCCTGGCGTGCACATAACTCTGACCAGTTCCAGGGTTGGGACGTCTACGACTTCGCCATCAAGCTGCCTCACGTGCCTACGGGCGAGTATGAGCTTCGTATTATCTATCCTCCGATGGCACGCGGCGGACTGATGCAGTTCTATCTCGGCAACTCGTCGAAACAGTCGGATATGGTGGCCATCGGCATCCCCTTCGACGCCTGCGCCAACCCCTATCAGGACGCTACCATCGGTTATGAGGACATCGTGAACCGCGCCGACGACGAGACATCGGACTGCGGCGTCGAGAGCGACCAGCGTATGCACGTGCGCGGCTATATGCGTGCTCCGGCATCTTTCTCGCGCGGTACCTATAATTCGATTACCGACCCGCTGACCTATTCAGAGGACGACATCTACTCGGCTGCCAGCCAGATTATCGGCTCCACCAGCTGCCGCTCGGAGACCGGCTACGGCACGATGATGCTGCGCCGCATCATCACCACCCAGCGCTTTGAGCAGGGCAAGGACTACTGGCTGCGCATCAAGAACCTGGTGAACGACACCAACCTCGGCTGGTCGTTCGACTTCGTGGAACTTGTGCCGCTCGACATCGTCAACAGTCAGACCATGACCGAGGACTGGTACTAAACAATTGAGAATTGATAATTGAGAATTGAATATTATGATTACCAAGAATATGAAGAATTATCTCGTCGCTTGTTTGCTGTGCTGCGGAGGTGCCGCAGTCATCAGCTGCACTGACTATGACGACTACAACTCGGTACCGGCCGATGCGCGCCCAGGTGCCAACAAGACGTTGTGGGAGAATATCAGCAGCGACCAGCAGCTGACGAAGTTTGCTGCCCTTGCCCAGAAGTGCAAGTTCTCGGAAGCCCTCAACAGCTCCCGCTTCTATACGGTCTGGGCACCTGTCGACGGTGCCATCAGCGATGCCGACTACCAGCGCCTGATGGGCAGCGACAGCGCCACCATCGTGAAGCAGTTCATGCAGCATCACATCACGGAGTACAACTATCCCGTGTCGGCGGCTCAGGACAGTGCCACCATCATCACGCTCAACGCCAAGCACCATCCCTTCACGCAGACCGGCTTCGACGGCTTCTCGTATGGCGAGGTCAACATTCCTTCGGCCAACGGCGTGATGCACAAGCTCAACGGCATGTCGGAGTTCTACTACAACCTCTATGAGAACATCGACAACCTCAAGGGCTGCGACTCCATCAAGAATTACATCCAGAAGTATGATGAGTACTATCTCGACGTCAACGCATCGGTCGTCGGCCCGCTGGTCAACGGCAGGCAGACCTACCTCGACTCCGTGCTGAAGAAGCGCAACAACGTGATTCGCAGCATCATGTGCGCCGACCTCGAGGATGAGGACAGCACGTTCTGCATGCTCGTTCCCAGCGACAAGGCCTGGAACGATGCCTATGCTGCCATCAATCCCTGCTACAAGTACATTGCGAAGATGGACTATATGGACATCAGCAAGAAGACGACCGTAGCCTCCTCGCTGAAGGCCACCGACTCGAAGGCCGACAAGGCCGCAGAGGCCACCCCCGACCTGCAGGACTCGCTGACGCTCCGCAACATTGTCAGCAACCTCGTCTTCTCATACAGCGACCCTCACAACCTGCCTCTCTTCGGCAAGGGCACGCTGACTGCTACCGACACGGTGGTGTCGAAGTCGGGCTCCTATCTGCAGAATGCACAGACGGTGCTACAGCACACCACTGCCGTCAGCGAGATGAGCAACGGCATGACGCGCACCATCGACTCTATCACCTTCCGCCCCTGGCAGACGTATAATCCCACGATCATTGCCACGCGCCCGCTGTCGACGCTGAAGGTTACCAAGCTGACAACCCACAACGTGCCCCTCGACAACCTCGTCGGTCGCGACAGCCTGTTCAGCAAGGTGCCGAGAATGTTCCGCCAGTGGCTGCTGCCCAAGACGTCGCGCTTCTTCTCATACGTCGCCGTCGACAGTGCCAACATCGACGGTACGACGGGTAAGCCCGAGTTCAGCTTCGCCCTCGGAAATATCAGAGGCGACGGTTCTGTCACGGGTACGGTACGCTCTACAACCTATCACATCTACGTCGTCACCGTCCCCGCACAGGTGGAGGAGCCTCTGGCCGACGTGAAGCCTTACTACCTGCGCTTCTACCTCAGCTGGACCGACGCTGCCAACAAGCAGCAGCTCACCGTGCTGCCTGAGGGCTCGAAGGCATCGATGGAGATTACCACCGACGAGGGCGAGAGCGCTGCCAACCTGATCTGCGTCGGCGACCCGGGACGCGTCAACGTCATCGACCTCGGCGAGTTCACCTTCCCCGCCTGCTATTACGGTCTGGATGCTTATCCCAGCCTGATCATGATGCACACCAAGACCTACACCTCGTCGGCCAACCGTAAGAAGTACGACCAGCAGATGCGTGTGGCGGGTGTCTATCTCGTTCCCAAGGAGTACAACGACTATTGGTCTAATTTAGAATAAAGGATGACTATGAAAAGAACGATATACAACTTCCTACAGCGTCAGAGTCTCAGACTCTCACTCTGTGCCATCGTCTTGACAGCAAGCACAGTGGCTTTCGCTCAGGATGATCTCGACGACGAAGAAGAAAGCACCGCCATCAAGGCGCCGAAGCGCGAGAAAGTCGTCGATACGAATCCAACCATCAACGTGCAGGGTGTTGTCGTCGACGATGCTACGAAGCAGCCTCTGGCCGGTGTGCGCATTCAGGTCCTCAACGACAAGCGCTATGTGGCGATGACCGACGACGACGGTAAGTTCACCATCAAGGTGCCCACGTTTGCCACCTCGCTCTTCGTGCAGACACCGCAATACCTGTCGCAGCAGGTCGCCATCAATGCCGGCGACGCCCAGCAGCAGATCAGCATCCGTATGCTCAGCGATGCCTTCAAGCAGATGTATGTTGACGGCACCACGATAACGGCTACCAACAGCTTCGTCTCCGACGGCAACGGCCTGACCATCGACGAGGAGATGACCGAGATGCTGGGTGGCGACATCCGCATGAACATGCACTCGGGCAATCTCGACCAGGGCGCCGCAATGTTCATTCGCGGTATCACCTCCATCAATGCCGGCTCGCAGCCACTCGTCATCCTCGACGGCGTGGAGCTCGACATGCAGCACAGCCGCCTGTCGCTGCATCAGGGCGACATCTTCAACATGCTGTCGTCAATCTCGCCTGAGGACATCGACAAGGTGACGGTGCTGAAGAACGCGACGGCCCTCTACGGTGCACGTGGAGCCAACGGCGTCATCCTCATCAATACCAAGCGCGGCCACTCGATGGCTACGCGCATCGACGCCAAGCTCGGTGTGGGCTGGACCTTTACGCCCAACTACCCGACGACGATGAACGCAGCACAGTATCGTAACTACGCCGTCGAGCAGCTCGGTACCATCAAGGAGGTGCAGGAGCGCATCGGCTCAAGCACGAACGCCTTGCAGTTCAACTTCCTGAACGACGCCAAGGACGGCTACTATTACAACACCTATCATAACGATACCGACTGGAACGACTACGTCTACCGCACGGCGCTGACCCACAACTACAGCATCAACGTGCAGGGT
>CAMHHO010000015.1:0-43515 GCA_946184965.1 uncultured Prevotellaceae bacterium
GATCGCTCTGCTGCCTTACGTAACTGACATGATGAAATAATAAGGAGGAGGACGACTATGGAAATTATACTGAAAGAAGATATTATCGGCTTAGGTTTTAAGAACGATATCGTAAACGTGAAGTCGGGCTATGGCCGTAACTACCTCATCCCTCAGGGTAAGGGCGTTATCGCATCTCCCTCTGCCAAGAAGATTCTGGCTGAGAACCTGCGCCAGCAGGCCCACAAGCTCGCTGCCCAGAAGGCTGCTGCTGAAGAGCGCGCCAAGGTGCTCGAGGGTGTTGAGCTCGTCATTCCCGCAAAGGTCAGCATCACCGGTCAGCTCTACGGTTCAGTAGGTGCTGCTCAGGTGGCTGAGGAACTTGCTAAGATGGGCAAGGAGATTGACCGCAAGATCATCACCATGAAGGACGCCAAGAAGGTGGGCGACTATGTTGCCCAGGTACACTTCCACAAGGAGGTCACCGTCGATGTTCCCGTCAAGGTGGTTGCTGAGAATGCCGACGAGTTGAAGGCCATCGAGGAAGCCGAGAAGGCTCTCCGTGAGGCTCCTGTAGCTGAGGAGGCACCCGTTGAGGAAGCTCCCGAGGCCGAGGAGGCTGAGGCTCCCGTTGCTGAGGAAGAAGCTCCTGCAGCTGAGTAATCATTATTGAATAATAGAATTCACAAATAATTATTAACCCCGCTGTCAAAGCAATCATTATTTATTAAACATTAAATCCTGATGGCTAGCCATCAGGATTTTTTTTAGTCTAAGTGGAACACTTCGTCGAGAGGAATCGTAACGGGCGAGTTGTCGGGATTGACCTCCATGATGTCGGCCATCATGTCCCACCATTTCTGCGTAATGGGGTCTACGTTCTCGGTGTCCTGTGAGTTGCCCTCCTTCGAGCACTCCTGGTAAGCAAAGAGGATGTTGGTGTCGCGGTCCCAGTAGATGCTGTAGTTCCCGACGCCTTGCTCCTTAATCATTTCTACGAGCTCAGGCCAGATGGCGGCGTGACGCTTTTGGTACTCTTTCTCGAAGCCGGGCTTCAGTTTCATTTTAAATGCGAATCTGCGTGTCATAATTGTTTTAGTTTTTTATGGATAAATAGTAGCCTAATCTGTAAAGTTTGAAGACTGTGAGGTTGGGGTTCTGTCCGCAGAGGTTGCGGCGCATGGAAGAACCACAGAGGTGGTGAAGCAGCGTGATGAAGCGGCGGACGATGCCGAGATGAATACCGTCGGCCAGTGTCAGCAGCCGTGAGTAGCCTTTCAGGTCGCTACGGAATTCATAGAGAGTCTGCAGACTGCGCTCTACCTTTGCGACGTAATCCTCGTTGGTCTCATAGTCGGTCATGAGGACTGGATTGTCGATATGGGCAATGCCGATGTGCTGCTGTTTGAGCTGCTTGCCAAGCATGACATCCTCGTAGCCGCTTTTTCTGAACCGTTCGTCGAAGGGACAGCTGAGCATCGTATCGCGACGGATGAGGAAGTTGCACGAGCGGAACGACTGGTAGGGTCGCTGCTGGCGCATCTCAGCGGTGTGGTTGGGAGCCTCTGCCGTCTCGTAGCGATAGCGCAAATTTGAGCGCAGCTCTTCAGCGTTGCCGCCAAAACTGATGCCGCCCATGACGACGGGGGCGTCCAATGGGGCGAGGTATCGGGTAAGCAACTGCGGTCCTGGCAACTGCATGTCGCAGTCGAGGAATAGCAACCATGGGTAGCGGCTCTGCCGGGCTAGGAAGTTGCGTGTGGCGGCAGCGCCAGAGTTCACCTCTTTTATAATATAACGACAATGCGCCAGCTGGTTGATCTGGCTGTTCTGCTCCACACACGAACGGTCAGTGGAGGCGTCGTCAGCGACTATGATTTCATACTCAATTCCAGTCTCTTCGGCTATCGTCTGGAGCTGACGGACGAAGCCCGTACACACCGTATTATAGACCGGAAGCAGTATGGATAATTCGTTTTTCTTCTGTTCCACGCTCCAAAATTACACAAAATCTGTGAAAAGAGAAAATATTATCGCTAATATTTTGGTTTTTTGGCTGAAAAGTAGTACCTTTGCACCCGCTATTACGAGATAATGGCATGAAATTCATTTTATTAATTACAAAATCAAACAATTAAATGGCAACAAGAATCAGATTGCAGCGCGGCGGCCGTAAGGGCTATGCAGTTTACCGCATCGTTATCGCCGACGCCAGAGCACCACGTGATGGTCGTTTTACTGAAAAGATTGGTATGTACAATCCCAACACCAATCCTGCCACAGTAGACTTGAATTTCGAGCGTGCTCTCTATTGGGTTGAGGTAGGAGCCCAGCCCACAGACACAGTACGCAACATTCTCAGCCGTGAGGGCGTTTACCTGATGAAGCACCTGAAGGGTGGCGTTAAGAAGGGCGCTTTCGACGAGGCTGCTGCACAGAAGAAGTTCGACGCCTGGAAGGCTGACAAGCAGAGCGGTCTGAACAAGATCGCCGATGCTGAGGCCAAGGCCAAGAAGGACGCTGCCGCCATGGCTCTCGATGCCGAGAAGAAAGTGAATGAGGAAATCGCCAAGAAGGTGGCTGACAAGAAGGCTGCTGCCGCTGCCGCCAAGGCAGAGGAAGAGGCTGCAAAGGCTGCTGAGGCCGCTGCTGCAGAGGAAGCTCCCGCAGAGGCTTAAGTCTTTCCTTAAAGTTCGCAAAGACACTGACTGGACATCGGGCATAGCTCAGTGTCCAGTCGTTTCTTTATTAATTGAGAATTGATAATTGACAATTGAGAATTAAGTTATGAATATTTCTTATAAGTGGCTGAAGGATTACGTTGACTTCGACCTTACACCCCAGCAGGTGTGCGACGCACTGACGTCGACAGGTCTGGAAGTCGATGCCCTGGAGGAGGTACAGAGCATTCGTGGTGGTCTGAAGGGACTGTACGTCGGTAAGGTTCTGACGTGTGAGGCTCATCCGAACAGTGACCACCTGCATGTGACGACTGTCGACTTGGGCAAGGGCGAGCCGAGCCAGATTGTCTGCGGCGCCCCCAACGTGGCTGCCGGTCAGAAAGTGATTGTAGCCGACCTGGGCTGTGTGCTCTACGACGGTGACAATGAGTTTGTTATCAAGAAGTCGAAGCTGCGCGGCGTGGAGTCGTGCGGCATGATCTGCGCCGAGGACGAGATTGGTGTGGGCACCTCGCATGCCGGCATTATCGTTCTGCCCGAGGATGCACCCGTCGGTCAGCCCGCTGCCGAATATTACCACTTGGAGAGCGACTGGCTGATCGAGATTGACATCACGGCCAACCGCGCCGATGCCTTGAGCCACTGGGGTGTGGCCCGCGACCTCTACGCCTGGCTGAAGCAGAATGGTTACGAAACCTCGCTGCACCGTCCTGACGAGTCGGCTTTTACGGTCGACAACAACGACCTGCCCATCGACGTGGTGATTGAGAACAGCGAAGCTTGTCGCCGCTATGCCTGCGTCAGCATCACCGACTGCGAGGTGAAGGAGTCGCCCGAGTGGCTGAAGACGCGCCTGACAACTGTCGGCCTGCGTCCTATCAACAACATCGTTGACATTACGAACTACATCATGTTTGCATACGGTCAGCCCCTGCACTGCTTCGATGCCGATATGGTGACGGGCCACAAGATTGTGGTGAAGACCATGCCCGAGGGCACGCCGTTCCAGACGCTGGACGGTGTTGAGCATAAACTCTCCGACCGCGACCTGGCCATCTGCAACACTGAGGATGCCATGTGTATCGCCGGCGTATTTGGCGGCAGGGGTAGTGGTACTTACGAGACGACAAAGAACGTGGTTCTCGAGAGTGCCTACTTCCATCCGACATGGATTCGCAAGTCGGCCCGCCGTCACGGTCTGTCGACGGATGCCTCGTTCCGTTTCGAGCGCGGTATCGACCCCAACGGCGTCATTTACGCCCTGAAGCAGGCCGCCATCATGTGCCGCGAACTGGCTGGCGGAAAGGTGTCGATGGAGATTCGCGACGAGTATCCTTCGCCCATCGAGAACCCCAAAGTAAAACTTGACTTTAACTTTGTAAAGACGCTGATAGGCAAAGACATACCTCACGACACCATCAAGGCTATCTGCACGTCGTTGGATATGAAGATACTTAGCGAGAATGCTGAGACACTCCAACTGGAGGTGCCTGCCTACCGCGTTGACGTGCAGCGTCCCTGCGATGTGGTCGAGGATATCCTTCGCATCTATGGATATAATAATGTGGAGATTCCCACGCAGCTGAAGGGATCGCTCGTCATCAAGGGCGACGAGGACCGTAAGCACAAGCTGGCCAACCTGGTGAGTGAGCAGATGGTGGGCGAGGGCTTCAACGAGATTCTGAACAACTCGCTGACTAAGTCGGCATACTATGCAGACACACAGGACAAACTGGTGAAGATTATGAATCCGCTGTCGAGCGATTTGAACGTGATGCGTGCCACGCTGCTGTATGGCGGTCTAGAGAGCATCGCCCATAACGCTAACCGCAAGAACCAGAACCTGCGCTTCTTCGAGTTTGGTAACGTTTATTTCTTCGACCCCGAGAAGCAAAACGACGATGATCCGATGCAGGCCTACAAGGAGCAGTACCACCTGGGACTGTGGCTGACGGGCAAGCGTGTCGAGGGTTCGTGGGCCCACAAGGATGAGGACTCTTCGTTCTACGAGCTGTCTGCCTACGTCGAGAATGTGTTGCGCCGCATTGGCCTAAAGCCTGGCCTGACCGTCCGCAAGAAGTCGGAGAATCCCTTCTTTGCCGCCGGCATCGCCATTGTGAATCGCGGTGGCAAGCTGCTCTGCGAGATGGGCGTGCTGACCAAGAAGCTGCAGAAGCAGTTTGGCATCGACAACACCGTTTACTATGCTGAGATGAACTGGACTCAGCTGATGAAGGCTACGAAGAAAAACGAGGTGAAGTTTACAGAAGTTCCCCGCTTCCCCGCCGTCAGCCGTGACCTTGCCCTGCTGGTCGACAATAGCGTTGAGTTTGCCCAAATTGAGCAGATTGCCCGCCAGTCGGAGAAGAAGCTCCTGAAGCGCGTTGAATTGTT
Source organism: uncultured Prevotellaceae bacterium (assembly GCA_946184965.1). Taxonomy (GTDB): domain Bacteria; phylum Bacteroidota; class Bacteroidia; order Bacteroidales; family Bacteroidaceae; genus Prevotella. The sequence goes on from CAMHHO010000015.1 coordinate 5,055, forward strand.
CGACGTCTACGAGGGCGACAAACTGCCAGCCGGCAAGAAGTCGTACGCTGTGAACTTCATCCTTCAGGACGAGGAGAAGACGATGGGCGACAAGCAGATTGACGCCATCATGCAGAAGCTGATAGCCAACCTGAAGAAGCAGCTCGGCGCCGAGCTTAGGTAATAAAAACGTAAATCGAAAAAACAGTAAATCGTAAATAACAATGGGAAGAGCATTTGAATATCGTAAGGCTACAAAGCTGAAGAGATGGGGCCACATGGCCAAGACATTCACCAAGATTGGCAAGCAGATAGCCATTGCCGTGAAGGCTGGCGGACCGGAACCCGACATGAACCCGGCACTGCGCGCTTGCATCGCCAACGCCAAGCGCGAGAACATGCCGAAGGACAACATCGAGCGTGCCATCAAGAACGCTATGGGCAAGGACCACGCCGACTTTAAGGAGGTGACCTACGAGGGCTACGGCCCTCACGGTATTGCCATCTTCGTCGACACGCTGACCGACAACACCACGCGCACCGTCGGCGACGTGCGCTCGGTGTTTAACAAGTTTAATGGCAACCTGGGTACGCAGGGCTCGCTCTCGTTCCTCTTTGACCACAAGGCAGTGTTTACCTTCAAGAAGAAGGACGGCCTTGACATGGACGAGATGATTCTCGAGCTGATTGACTTCGGCGTGGAGGATGAGTATGACGAGGATGAAGAAGAGGGCAGCATCACCATCTATGGCGACCCCACCAGCTTTGGTGCCATACAGAAGTACCTTGAGGAGAATGGCTTCGAGGTGACGGGTGCAGAGTTTACCCGCATTCCTAACGACCTGAAGGACGTGACGCCCGAGCAGCGTGAAACCATCGACAAGATGGTAGAGCGTCTTGAGGACTTCGATGACGTGCAGACGGTCTATACCAACATGAAGCCCGAGGCCATCGAGGAATAAGAAGGTAAGGTAAAGAAAAACGGAGAGTCCCGACCAAGTAATATCGGTACTCTCCGTTTCTTTTTTAATAGTCGCCCTTCTTAAAGACTGTCTCGAAATGTACTTTCTGCGGTGAACGCTGCGAGTGGTAAGTGTAGGCGAAGCGGAACCCTTCTTCCTTGAAGCTGGCCAGCGCCGTTGTGTTTTTTAGTTCAGCCAGCAGTCGGCTACGCGCTTCGTCCATGTCTTCTATGCCAAGGCTATCGGCAATACCTGTCAGGGTGTAATAGTAGTGCAGGGTACGTGTGTCGGCCTCGAAAGTCATGCTATCCATAACAACCGTTTCCGATATTTTGGCCGGACAGTTCTTTTTGGTGTACATCTTAGCCTCGCGTGCAGCCCTTTCATCCAGAGATTCCTGACAGGCTGCAAAAGTCAGGGCCATAAGGGCAAATACGAATAGTTTTTTCATCCTTTACAAGTTTTCTGCGTGCAAAGTTACAAAAAAAAGCTAAATTATTCGACAAAAACCATTTTTTATTGTATCTTTGCATGTCGAATGTACGAATCATAAGATGAACAACATAAGAAACTTCTGCATCATTGCACACATTGACCACGGAAAGTCGACACTTGCCGACCGGTTGCTGGAGGCTACCAACACCATCCAAGTGACTGAAGGGCAGATGCTTGACGACATGGATCTGGAGCGTGAGCGCGGCATTACCATCAAGAGCCACGCCATCCAGATGGAGTACGTGCGCGGTGGTGAGAAATATATACTCAACCTGATTGACACGCCGGGACACGTGGACTTCTCCTACGAAGTGTCGCGCTCGATAGCCGCCTGCGAGGGTGCGCTGTTAGTGGTGGATGCCACGCAGGGCGTACAGGCACAGACCATCTCGAACCTCTATATGGCCATCGACCACAACCTTGAGATTATTCCTGTCATTAATAAGATTGACATGCCCTCAGCCATGCCCGACGAGGTAGAGGATGAGATTGTCGACCTTATCGGTTGCGACCCTGAGGACATCATCCGTGCCAGTGGCAAGACAGGCGAAGGAGTGGGGGAGATACTCGATGCCATCGTCGACCGCGTGCCCCATCCCGAAGGCGACCCCGAGGCCCCGCTGCAAGCGCTCATCTTCGACTCTGTATTCAACTCCTTCCGCGGCATTATTGCCTACTTCAAGATAGTGAACGGCTGTATCAGGAAGGGCGACCTCGTGAAGTTCTTCAACACAGGCATGGAGTACGATGCCGACGAGATTGGCGTACTGAAGATGGATATGATTCCCCGCCAGGAACTTCGTACAGGTGACGTGGGCTACATCATCAGCGGTATCAAGGATTCGAAAGAGGTCAAGGTTGGCGACACCATCACCCACGTGGCACGCCCCTGTGCGGCAGCCATTGAGGGCTTCCAGGAGGTCAAGCCGATGGTCTTTGCTGGTGTCTATCCTATTGACCCGACGGAGTATGAGAACCTGCGCGCTTCGCTCGAAAAGCTGCAGCTCAACGACGCCTCGCTGACGTTCACGCCAGAGTCGTCTGTTGCTCTCGGCTTTGGTTTCCGTTGCGGCTTCCTCGGTCTGCTCCACATGGAGATTGTGCAGGAACGGCTCGACCGCGAGTTCGACATGGATGTCATTACTACTGTGCCCAACGTCTCGTACATCTGTCATACCAAGCAGGGCGAGGTCAAGGAGGTGCACAACCCATCGGGACTGCCTGACCAGACGATGATCGACCACATCGAGGAGCCCTACATACGCGCCTCCATCATCACGGCTGCAGACTATATAGGCCCCATCATGACGCTCTGCCTTGACAAGCGCGGTGAGCTTATCGACCAGCAGTATGTCTCGGGCAATCGCGTGGAGCTTCACTTTATGCTGCCGCTGGGTGAGATAGTCATCGACTTCTACGACAAGTTGAAGTCCATCTCCAAGGGCTATGCTTCGTTCGACTACCACGTCGACTCGTTCCGGCCTTCCAAGCTCATCAAACTCGATATCTTGCTCAATGGCGAGCCCGTCGATGCTCTCTCCACCCTGACTCATCAGGACAATGCCGTTACCTTCGGGCGCCGCATGTGTGAGAAACTGAAGGAGCTGATACCGCGCCAGCAGTTCGACATTGCTATCCAGGCCGCCATTGGTGCCAAGATTATCGCCCGAGAGACGGTGAAGCAGGTACGCAAGGACGTGACGGCCAAGTGCTATGGCGGCGACGTCAGCCGAAAGCGCAAACTACTCGAAAAACAGAAGCGCGGAAAGAAGCGCATGAAGCAGATAGGCAACGTTGAAGTGCCGCAGAAAGCCTTCCTTGCCGTGCTGAAACTTGACTAATTACAGAAGAATCAAAAATAGTAAACAGTAAATCCGTAAATAGAAAATACATCATAGCCTATGCCAAGCCTTAGCGTTACCCCCAGAGACGTAGCCCGCGAACTGGCGCGGCGCTACAGTACGATGACCCACGACGAGCTCGACCTGTTGGAGAGCATCCTTGTGGCCAAGAAGTATGCCAAGAACGAAAAGATACTCGACGAAGGCGAAGTCTGCGAGAATATCTATTGGATTGTCAAGGGACTCGTACGACAATACTATTACAAGAACGGAAAGGAACTTACCGAGTATATGGCTACCGAGAACACCATCTGTATGTGTATCGAGAGTCTTTTCCGTGAGCAGCCCACGCGTCTGCAGATGATGGCTATCGAGCCAACCGTCCTCTACTGCCTGCCCAAGGCTAAGCTTGAGGCGGTGGCCATGAAGAGCGTCAACATCCAGATTCTCTACCGTAAGATTCTTGAGGAGAGCCTTATACTCAGTCAGATACACGCTGACATGCTCCGTTTCGAGTCGGCCATCGACCGCTATCGCAAGCTCGTCAAGAGTTCACCGCAGCTTGTTTTGCGCGCTCCTTTGGTTTATATCGCCTCGTACTTGCAAATGACTCCAGAGACTCTTTCGCGCGTGCGCACGCAAACCTTAATGGAAAAATAATATTGTTCGGGATTTTGCTCCGACCAAACTTACCGTTACCCGGCGGGTAAAGGTGCTTTACCCGGCGGGTAGAAGGCCTTCACCCGCCGGGTAACGGCGAGATAGACTAAGGGTTCTTTTTCTTCTTAGTAGAACAACATTGCGAGAAGGTAAGCCACAACGGTCGACGTGATGACACAGATGAGGCCGGGCATCATGAACGAGTGGTTCAGCAGGTACTTGCCAATAACCGTTGTGCCTGAGCGGTCGAAGTTTACCGTCGCGATGTCACTCGGATAATTGGGGATGAAGAAGTAACCGTAGACAGACGGCAGCACGCCGAGCAGGACTGGGCCGGCAATGCCAAGCTGGTAGGCCAGCGGCAGCATGGCCACTACAACGGCACCCTGTGAGTTGATGAGTACTGAGACAAGGAAGAATACCAGAGCAATACTCCAGGGATAGGCACTTACCACGCCAGCCAGCATCGTCTTCATCTCGCCAAGGTAGTTGGAAAAATAGGTGTCGGCGAGCCAGGCAATGCCGTAGATGGCAACGACAGCCACCATACCCGACTGCCACACGGGACCCGACACGGCCTTCTTCGGAGCAGCCTTACAGAAGATAATCATCAGGGCCGCTGCGGAGATCATGACAATCTGGATGACGAGGTTCATGGGCAGCGTTTTGTCATACCATTCGGTGGTGCCCTTCAGAAAGACATTGGCCTTCACCAGCTGGTCGCCCGTAACGGCCAGGTCTGGGTTTATATAGAGGGCATTGGCATCGCTAACAGCACGCAGGGTCTTGTAGGAGGGCAGTGCTTCCTGGAAAATGGCGAAGAACACGATGACGGCAAGCGCACCGAGGAAGATATAGACGGCATTCTTGGCCGACTGAGGAATATCCTTGTCGAGGGTGGTGGCATTCGAACCATAGATGTACTTGCGCTGTTCGGGGTCCTGCAGCTTCTTCTGGAATTGCGGGTCCTTGTCGAGGTCCAGACCGCGGTGGTATGAAGCTGTAGCAGCAGCCATCAGTCCACAGAGACAGGCGGGGATGCTAATCATCAGTACTTGCGGGATGGTGACGTCGAAGCCGTTCGTATTGCTGATGCTGACGAAGGCGACAACGGCAGCGGCAATTGGCGAACAAGTGATACCTACCTGTGAGGCAATAGAGGCTACGCCGCAGGGACGTTCGGGACGTATGCCTTTCTTTAACGCAATGTCACAAATAATTGGCATCAAAGTATATACCACGTGTCCAGTACCAACAAGTACTGTCAGGAAGAAGGTGCAAAGCGGAGCCAGGAACGTGATGCGGTCGGGGTGCTTGCGCAACAGCCTTTCAGCAATCTGGATGAGCCAGTCCATGCCGCCAGAGGCCTGCATGATGCCTGCGCACGTGACGGCGGCAATGATGATGTAGATGACGTCGGTAGGCGGTGTACCAGGTTTCAGGCCGAAGCCAAACACGAGGATTGCCAGGCCAATGCCTGAGATGGCACCGAGAGCCAGTGAGCCATAGCGCGAGCCCACCCAGAGTGCACCGAGCACGATGCAGAGCTGGAGAATCATTGTGAATGTAATCATAAGTTTTAAGTTTAAGTTATTAGGTAATTACGTTATGTCGTGAGAGATTAGTCGCGCTTCTCTTTGATGATACCGTGACGGTAGGCGTGGAGCAGTTGCTTAAGGTCGTTAATCTGTTCTCGCAGTTCACGCCCCTTGTCGGTATCGGCCACGAGCATGCGCTGGGCTGACATCTCGACAATCTGGGTGGTCGATTTGATGTCGGTGCCGCGCAGAATGGCATCCTTTGTCGAGGTGAACGGTTCGTGCTGTACGAGTTGAAAGCCCCGGCTGTGGTAGATGAGCGTATAGCCGGCAATGCCTGTCTCCGAGTGGTAGGCCTCTGAGAAGCCGCCGTCGATGACCATCAGTCGTCCGCCGGCCTTGATGGGGTTCTCGCCCTTGGAGGCGTGGACAGGCACGTGGCCGTTGATGATGTGGCGGTTCTTGCCGCCGACGCCGAAGGCATCGAGAATGCGGTCGCACACATCAGCGTCGTTACGCAGCTGGAAGTAGGCGCCCTTCTCCTCCTTGTAGGTCTCGCGGTCGGTCAGGAAGTAGCGCTCGAAGGTTGCCATCTTTGACTTGTCGAACAGCGGGGAGTCCTTGCCGCACCAGAGGTAGAGGAAGTAGTCCTTGGCATAGGCTTTCAGTTCGGGCTCGGTATCGTTCTCGAAGGCAGAACGAACCAACTGTCCGATGTACTCCATCAGCTGACGGCCTTGATATTTCTGTCCTAAGATTTCGACGTCCTTCAGCGAGCCGTCGTCGTTCAGGGGAACTGAGGCATGGTAGAGCAGGTTGGAGTTGCAGATGTTATACATGCAGCCGTGCGAGAGAATGGTGCGGATGTGCTTGCGCAGTTTCTCGGAGACGCGGAACGAGTGGTGCAGCTTCAGCATCAGTTCAGTCTCCTCAGCCGTCAGTTCCATTGTGCCAGTTGGCAGATTGCAGTCCTTCAGGGCATAGTCCTGTCCGTTGATGACGCAGGTCTGCCGTTCGAGGTCGATATGCTCCAGCAGACAGCGGTCTTCCATCTGCCACTCAGGGTGACGGTGGAAGAGTCGGTTCTCTTCCTTGAACTGTATCACCGCGATGGCCTTGTGCATCTTGGCCGTCAGCTGCTGCGTCTTCTCGTCAATCTTGCCGGGCTTCAGCAGTTTGGGCACGAACTCCTCGCAGGGGTCGTCGCCGTAGGTCTCGAGGGCGAATGTGGCCAAGGGCAGGAGGTTGATGCCGTAGCCGTCCTCGAGTGTGGCGAGGTTGGCGTAGCGCAGCGAGAGCCGCAGCACGTTGCAGATGCAGGCATCGTTGCCGGCAGCGGCTCCCATCCACAGTATGTCGTGATTGCCCCACTGGATGTCCCACGACTGGTAGCGTCGCATGACGTCCATGATGATGTGGGCACCCGGGCCTCGGTCGTAGATGTCGCCGAGGATGTGGAGCCGGTCGATGGCCAGGTGCTGTATGACGTTGCACAGGGCGCAGATGAAGTCGTCGGCGCGGCCTGTCGAGATGATGGTGTCGACGATGACAGCCACATAGGCAGCCTTGTTCTGGTCGTCGGTGCGTTCGTGCAGCAGTTCCTCAATGATGTAGGAGAACTCCTCGGGCAGCGACTTGCGCACCTTCGAGCGGGTGTACTTCGACGATACGTCGCGGCAGACGCGCACCAGTTGGTGGATGGTGATGTGGTACCAATCGTCGATGTCCTGCTCGACGGCCTTTACCAGTTCCAGTTTCTGCTCGGGGTAGTAGATGAGCGTGCAGAGTTCCTTCTTTTCCGATTCACGAATGCTGTTGCCGAAGATTTCGCCCACCTTGCGCTTGATGTTGCCCGAGGCGTTCTTCAGCACGTGCTCGAAGGCCTCGTTCTCGCCGTGTATGTCGGCCAGGAAGTGCTCCGTGCCCTTGGGCAGGTTGAGTATAGCCTCCAGGTTGATAATCTCTTTGGCTGCGTCGGCAACAGTCGGAAACGACTGCGACAGCAGGTTCAGGTAGTGCATATCAGTTGTAGTAGTCTTCATATTCTCAGGTGGTTTTGTAGTCGTTTGCGGATGGCCTGCGTCAGCCGGTCATCTATCGGCCGAGCAGGCATGAATCCCTCGTCGAGTCCCGTCTGCTCGCTTAGTATGCAGAGCAGTCGGCGGAAGTATTTCAGCAGGCGGTTCTCGTCGAGTACGTCGACGAGGCGGTCTTCCTGTATATTGTTCTTGCGTAGTGAGCGGTCGAGCTCAACCAGGTGGCGCAGCGTCGGCTGGCGACGGTGCAGCTCGCTGACGAGGCTGGCAGCGTCGTGGGCTTCGGGCTTGGGTTTGCTGTAGTCGGTAGGCAGGTAACTCTTTATCTTGTCGGTCTCGATATAGGGATGGCTGATGTCGAGTAGTCGAGCCCCTTGGTCGACGGTAGTGCGCACGTTCTCCTGGTCGGCGTAGACCAATAGATAGCGCCATTGCTGTTCGTTGATGTTAGGTGCCTGTTCCGTCACCCATCGGCGGTCGCCCGTGATGCCTGCCTTCAGCAATAGCTGCAGCAGATGTTTGGATTCGTCAGACATCAGCTCCAGCGTGTTTGAGTCCATCACCTTGCGGTAAACCTCCTGTGTGTGCCTTAGCATGGCTTCGGGCGTGATGGAATTGGTGACCACTGCGTTGCGTACCACTTCTATACGTGGGTTCCAGCCCAACTTGCTCAGAGCCTCGGCCTCCATATTGCCTTGGGCTATGACGACGTAAGAGTGCTCTACCAGCCTGCGCTGCCAGCGCAGTGTCGTGCTGGGCTTCCCGCTCATCCGACGGTCATTGATGACCCACGGCTCCAGTTCGCCGTGAGGTGTCAGCACGATGCGTGCTCCCTGCCGGCGGGCTTTCAGGGCTGTGCTCACCAAGGCGTAATGCCAACACCCATGAACATGCACGATGTCTGGATGCTCTGTGGCCTGACTCCCCCCGTCAAGCATGCTGACATGCTTGGCTATCAATGCGTTGTCTTTGGGGAATAGGTGCAGGACATTCATTGGCAGTCGGTATTAGTGGAACAGATTATGGCAGAAGATACCAATGCGGCGCCCCAGCAGTCGCAGTCCGCGAACGTCACGCTCATAGAGGCGCAGCGTCTCGTGTCCCTGCTGCCTGCGTACGGCCACGAAGTCGTATTTACCGCGTATGTAGCGCAACAGCTTGCCATTGTGGCCGTTGGCCCGTTTGCGCTCAGCCTTGCTGATGTAGGGGCGTGCGTCGTCGACGCTGGCAAACTGCTGCAGGCGCACGTCGCCCGTCTTGCGGTTGATGTAGCCCAGCAGGAGTGCCGTGCCCTCTGCCGTAAACTCCGCCAGTTCCTTCAGCCATTGGTCGGAGGGTGGGGGAGTTTGTATGTCAGTAAAGATGATCCATTCGTTCTTGGCCGCCTTCACGCCGAGCGTGAGAGCCAGTCGCTGTCGCGTAACCAGTCGGTTCGGCTTGGGCAGGAATGTGGTATAGAGGTGTGGGTATTTGGCTTTCTGCAGTTTCAGCACGTCAACAGTGTCATCGGTCGACGATTCATCGACGACAATGACTTCATAGCCCGTCTCGTAGTCCTGCTCCAGAAACAGTGGCAGGTTCTCCTCCAGTTTGCGGGCTTCGTCGTAGACGGTCATGATGATGCTGAAAGTTGCGTTGTTGTTCGAGCTGTTCATAACGGCAGCAAAGTTACACAATTTCTTTGGAATTTCATGCAATTTCGGGAAGGTTTTTATCAAGAGTTACGAATAAAAGTTGTATCTTTGCACTCGAATTGTGTGAAATTGGATGAAACTGACGAAAACGAAATATCTGATGGGCTATTTGGCAGTCACGTTCCTGCTGTTTCTCGTGCGACTGCTCTTTCCCAGTGTGACCAGGACAACGGCAGCAGCCGATGAGGTGCCGCCAGTCGTCGAGGCTGCTGACGAAATGCCAGTTGCGCCCCAGCCCTCGCTGAAGGTTGCCAGGCCCCACCGCATACGCTCCGTTGCCAGCTACCCCGAAGCATTCCCTGATACCAACGACCTGCAGCTGACGGCAGCCCGGAGATGGGGCGTCGAGCCAGTATTGAACCGTGCCGACGCCGAGGCCCGCAAGAAGGAATTGGTCTATATGGCCAGCTCGCCCTACTATCACGTCGATCCGCTCCATCAGAGCATTCCCTATCTGGTGCCGCGCGCAGCGGTGTTGCTGCACGACATTGGCCAGGCGTTCTTCGACTCTTTATATATAAAAGGTGTACCCCTGCACCGACTGATTGTCACCAGCGTGCTCAGGACCCAGGAGGACGTCGCCCGTCTGCGGCGCTTCAACCACAATGCGACCGAGAACTCCTGCCACCTGTACGGCACGACGTTCGATATCTGCTACAACCGCTACGAGACAGTGGAGCCGCCCGACGGGCCGCGTCGCCGGGTTGTTGGCAGCGACACGCTGAAGTACGTACTCTCTGAGGTGTTGCGCGACATGCGCCAGCAGGGCCGCTGTTACATCAAATACGAGGTAAAGCAGGGCTGCTTCCACATGACCGTGAGATAGGGCGAAGTGTTAAAATATCACCTTTACGAAGAAAAAACTGACAAAATGCTTGCTCGTTTCGTTGGAAAGTATTACTTTTGCAGCCGATTTAACAAACCAACAGCAAAATGAAGAGTCTGAATCTAATTAGCAGCATTATTATTCGACTGCCTCGGGTGGTCGGAAGTGATGAAGCGTGCTTGTAGTTCAGAAAAAAGTGAACCGTCATATATGGAGCCTTTCTCACTTCCGAGTGTGAAAGGCTCTTTTGCATATAAACAGTAAAAAAGGAAATTCGTAAAATCGTAAATAGTAATTATGGAAAGGTTGTTTATTTTCGACACGACGCTCCGCGACGGCGAACAGGTTCCCGGATGTCAGCTCAACACGGTTGAGAAGATCCAGGTAGCCAAGGCGCTCGAGCAGTTGGGCGTCGACGTGATCGAGGCAGGATTCCCCGTATCGAGTCCCGGTGACTTTAACTCAGTAATTGAAATCTCGAAGGCCGTGACGTGGCCCACCATCTGTGCGCTAACGCGCGCCGTTGAGCACGACATCGACGTGGCCTTTGAGGCCTTGAAGTATGCCAAGCACAAGCGCATCCACACGGGCATCGGCACCAGCGACGAGCACATCCAGTTTAAGTTCAACTCCACCCGTGAGGAAATTCTCGAGCGCGCCGTGGCTGCTACGAAGTATGCCAAGCGCTATGTCGACGACGTGGAGTTCTACTGCGAGGACGCCGGCCGAACCGACAACGAGTATCTGGCACAGGTGGTTGAAGCCGTCATTAAGGCTGGTGCCACAGTGGTCAATATCCCTGACACAACGGGCTACTGTCTGCCGCAGGAGTACTACGAGAAGATCAAGTACCTGATGGATCATGTAGAAGGCATCGACCGTGCTATCATCTCGACCCACTGCCACAACGATTTGGGCATGGCTACAGCCAACACCTTCAACGGCGTGATGGCCGGTGCCCGACAGGTGGAGGTGACCGTCAACGGCATCGGTGAGCGTGCCGGCAACACCTCGCTGGAGGAGATTGCCATGATATTGAAATGCCACAAGACGCTGGACATCGATACTAACATTAACACCACGAAGATCTATCCCATCTCGCGTATGGTGTCGAGTCTGATGAACATGCCCGTCCAGCCCAACAAGGCTATCGTGGGCCGCAACGCCTTTGCCCACTCGAGCGGTATTCATCAGGACGGTGTGCTGAAGAATGTCCACACTTATGAGATTATGGACCCGAAGGATGTGGGCATCGACGATAACTCCATCCTGCTGACAGCCCGTTCCGGCCGTGCTGCTCTAAAGCACCGCCTGCACATGAACGGCGTCGACCTCGACGAGAAGAAGCTGGACAAGATCTACGAGAAGTTCCTGCAGCTGGCCGACCAGAAGAAGGAGGTGTCGGATGCCGATGTGCTGATGCTGGCTGGTGCCGACACCGCCGACCAGCACGCCGTCCGCCTCGACTTCCTACAGGTGACCACGGGAAAGGGCGTTAAGTCGGTGGCCTCTATTGGTCTCGACATCAGCGGCCAGAAGTTCGAGGCCGCTGCCTCGGGTAACGGTCCTGTCGATGCTGCCATCAAGGCGCTGAAGCGCATCATCATGAAGCAGATGACGCTGAAAGAGTTCACCATCCAGGCCATCTCGAAGGGCAGCGACGATGTCGGCAAGGTCCACATGCAGGTGGAGTACGACGGCTCGCTGTACTACGGCTTCGGTGCCGACACCGACATCGTGACTGCCTCTGTCGAGGCTTATATTGACTGTATCAATAAGTTCAAGAAGGAATGAATACGTTATTTGACAAGATTTGGGACAAGCATGTTGTCCAACAGGTGACTGATGGTCCCACCCAGCTCTATATCGACCGTCTCTACTGCCACGAGGTGACATCGCCTCAGGCCTTCGACGGCTTGCGGGCAAGGGGGCTGAAGTGCTTCCGCCCTGAGAAGGTGTTCTGTATGCCCGACCACAACACACCGACCCACGACCAGGACAAGCCCATCGCCGACCCCGTGTCGAAGGCTCAGGTCGATGCGCTGGCTAAAAATGCCGCTGAGTTTGGCGTGACGCACTACGCTATGGGCTCGCGTGACAACGGTATTATCCACGTTGTGGGACCTGAGAAAGGACTCTCGCTGCCCGGCATGACCATCGTCTGCGGCGACTCCCACACCTCTACCCACGGGGCAATGGGGGCTGTGGCCTTCGGCATCGGCACATCTGAGGTGGAGATGGTGTTGGCCTCGCAGTGCATCCTGCAGCAGAAGCCGAAGTCGATGCGCATCACCGTCAACGGACGGTTGGGTAGGGGAGTGACGGCCAAGGATGTGGCTCTCTACCTGATGGCTCAGCTGACCACCAGCGGTGCTACGGGCTACTTCGTAGAGTACAGCGGCGACGTGGTGCGCTCGCTGTCGATGGAAGGCCGTCTGACGCTCTGCAACCTCTCTATCGAGATGGGAGCTCGAGGCGGCTTCATCGCTCCCGACGACGTCACCTTTGATTATCTGAAAGGGCGTGAGTATGCGCCCAAGGGTGAGGACTGGGACAAGGCAGTCGCCTACTGGCGCACGCTGCGCAGCGACGACGATGCCGTCTTCGACCGTGAACTGACCTTCGATGCCGCCGACATCGAGCCACGCATCACCTACGGCACCAATCCGGGTATGGGTATCGGGATAGCATCCCACATCCCCTCCGAAGGAGGGGGGCTTGGCTTCCAGAAAGCATTAGATTACATGGGCTTTTTGCCTGGCCAGAAACTGCTTGGCACGAAGGTTGACTATGTCTTCCTTGGGGCCTGCACCAACGGGCGCATCGAGGACTTCCGCGCTTTTGCCTCCATCGTCAAAGGTCGCAAGAAGGCCGATGGCGTCGTAGCTTGGTTAGTGCCCGGCTCGTGGGCCGTCGACCGCCAGATTCGTGACGAGGGTCTTGACCGCGTCTTGGCTGAAGCTGGTTTCGCGATTCGTCAGCCCGGCTGCTCGGCCTGTCTGGCCATGAACGACGACAAGGTGCCTGCCGGCAAGCTCGCCGTCTCGACCTCGAACCGCAACTTCGAGGGCCGTCAGGGTCCTGGCTCGCGCACCATCCTCGCCTCACCGCTCACCGCCGCTGCTGCCGCCGTAACAGGAGTCATCACCGACCCACGTGAGTTCTTATAAATCGTAAATCGAAAATCCGTAAATCGTAAATAACAAGGTGAAACAGAAGTTTGACATCATAACCAGTACCTGCGTGCCACTTCCCATCGAGAATGTGGACACCGACCAGATTATCCCCGCCCGCTTCCTGAAGGCCACCACCCGCGAGGAGCGTTTCTTCGGCGACAACCTCTTCCGCGACTGGCGCTACCGCGCAGACGGCACTGTGGTTGAGGATTTCGTCCTCAATAACCCCACCTACTCAGGCTGCATCCTCGTCGCAGGCAAGAACTTCGGCTCGGGCTCCAGCCGCGAACATGCCGCCTGGGCCATCGCCGGCTACGGCTTCCGCGTGGTCATCTCGTCGTTCTTCGCCGATATCCACAAGAACAACGAGCTCAACAACTTCGTGCTCCCGGTCCAAGTGAGCGAGGTATTCCTCGCTGAACTCTTCCAGAGCATCAGGGAAAACCCGCAGACTGAGGTCGAGGTCGACCTGCCGCGCCAGACGGTTACCAACCTTGCCACCGGCCGCAGCGAGCACTTCGACATCAACGGCTACAAGAAGCACTGCCTCATGAACGGTCTCGACGACATCGACTTCCTCGTACAGAACCAGGACAAAACTTTAGAATGGGAAAATGGAAACAAGCTTTGTTGAAATATTAGACTCCACGCTGCGCGACGGCGAGCAGACCAACGGCGTCTCGTTCCTGCCGCATGAGAAGCTGATGATAGCCCGCATGCTGCTCCACGACCTCAACGTCGACCGTATTGAGGCTGGCTCGGCCCGTGTCAGCGATGGCGAGAAGGATGCCATCAGCATGATCTGCCGCTACGCCCAGCAGATAGACCGCCTGGATAGGGTAGAGGTGCTCGGCTTTGTCGACGGCCACCAGAGCATCGACTGGATTGCCGACTGTGGCTGCCGCGTCGTCAACCTGTTGGCCAAAGGCTCGCTGAAACACTGCCGCCAGCAGCTTGGCAAGTCGCCCGACGAGCACATCGCCGACATCCGCTGTTCGGTGGCTTACGCCAAGGAGCGGGGTATGGCCGTCAACCTCTACCTCGAGGACTGGTCGAACGGCATGAAGGACTCTCCCAACTACGTCTACCAGCTCATGGATGCCCTCGTCGACAGCGGCATCCGCCGCTTCATGCTGCCCGACACCCTCGGTATCATGAACCCCCTGCAGGTCATCGACTATATGCGCAAGATGGTGAAGCGCTACCCCGACACCCACTTCGACTTCCACGCCCACAACGACTACGACCTGGCCGTGTCTAACTCCTTGGCAGCCGTCTACAGCGGTGCACAGGGCCTTCATGTCACCGTCAACGGCCTCGGCGAGCGCTGCGGCAATGCCCCGCTCTCGAGCGTGCAGGTCATCCTGAAGGACCAGTTCCGCGCCCGCACCAGCATCGTCGAGGACAAGCTCAATGCTATCAGCCGCATGGTCGAGAGCTACAGCGGCATCGCCGTGGCCCCCAACCAGCCCATCATCGGCGATAATGTCTTCACTCAGGTGGCGGGCGTCCATGCCGACGGCGACAAGAAGGACCGCCTCTATCAGAACGACCTCGTGCCCGAGCGCTTCGGCCGTCGCCGCGAGTATGCCTTGGGCAAGACCAGCGGTCGCGCCAACATCGCCAAGAACCTCGAGGAGCTGGGCCTGGAGCTGACGCCCGAGCAGCAGCGCCGCGTCACCGAGCGTATCACCGAGTTGGGCGACAAGAAGGAAATTGTCACTCAGGAGGACTTGCCATACATCGTCAGCGACGTGCTCAAGCACGATACGCCGGACGATAAGGTGAAGTTGGTAAGCTACGTCGTTTCAACAGCTTACGGTCTGAAGCCTGGAGCAAATATCAAAGTCGAGATCAATGGTCAGCAGTACGAGGCGGCAGGCACTGGCGACGGTCAGTACGACGCCTTCGTCAAGGCCCTGCGCTACATTTACCGCAAGTATCTCGACCGCACGTTCCCCACGCTGGCCAACTACGCTGTCACCATTCCCCCCGGCGGCCGCACCGATGCCTTGGTACAGACCGTCATCACCTGGGACGACAACGGCCGGCTGCTGCGCACCCGAGGTCTCGATGCCGACCAGACCGAGGCCGCTATCAAGGCCACCTTCAAAATGCTTAACATTATAGAAAACGAACAGAATAACGAATTATGAAACTTAAGATTGCCATCCTGCCGGGCGATGGAATAGGTCCGGAGATTATGAAACAGGGCGTTGCCGTGCTCGATGCCGTTGCCCAGAAGTGTGGCCACCAGTTTGAATACGAAGAGGCACTCGTCGGTGCTTGTGCCATCGATGCTGTTGGTGACCCTTACCCCGACGCCACCCACGACGTCTGTATGCGTGCCGACGCCGTGCTCTTTGCTGCTGTCGGCGACCCGAAGTACGACAATGACCCCACGGCCAAAATCCGCCCAGAGACTGGTCTGCTGGCCATGCGCAAGAAGCTGGGCCTCTTTGCCAACGTGCGCCCTGTGGCCACCTTCGACTGTCTGCTCCACAAGTCGCCGCTGAAGGAGGAACTGCTGCGCGGTGCCGACTTCGTGGTCATCCGCGAGCTCACTGGCGGCATGTACTTCGGCGAGAAGTATCAGGACAACGACCGTGCCTACGACACAGACATCTACACCCGTCCCGAAATTGAGCGCATCCTGCGCGTAGCCTTCGAGACGGCCATGGCGCGCCGCCGCCACCTCACCGTCGTCGACAAGGCCAATATCCTGGCCTCCAGCCGCCTGTGGCGACAGATAGCCAAGGAGATGGAGTCCCAGTACCCCGAGGTCACGACCGACTACATGTTCATCGACAACGCTTCGATGCGCGTGCTCACCGAGCCTCGCTTCTTCGATGTCATCGTCACCGAGAACACCTTCGGCGACATTCTCACCGACGAGACTTCGTGCATCACCGGCTCTATGGGGCTGCAGCCCTCCAGTTCGCTGGGCGAGCACACGCCGCTCTTCGAGCCTGTCCACGGCTCATGGCCGCAGGCTGCCGGTCAGAACCTCGCCAACCCTCTGGCCCAGATACTTTCTGCCGCCATGCTTCTCGAGCACTTCGGTCTCACCGCCGAGGGCCGTCTCATCCGTGATGCCGTCGACGCCTCGCTCGCTGCCAACGTCCGCACCCCCGAGATTCAGGTCGATGGTGGACCAAAGTACGGCACCCGCGAGGTCGGCCAGTGGATAGTCGACTACATTCGTAATAGCTGATTAACTATGAAGACCAAACTACCGCTAACATTTATCATCGTCATTGTACTCAGTGTACTGACGGCCCGTGCACAGGACGGCCTACGTGCGTCGTCGAGTATGTATCTGCCAGCTCTGTCAAAGCCTGATGTCACCGTGCCCTTCGACGTGACGGCCGAGGGTCACCGCTTCAATCCTACCTGGGGCCTCGATCAAGCTTGGATATGGGACCGTAACCTGTACAAGGGCATCAACCACATGGGCAAGGAGAATGTTGGCGTTGGTCGCTCTGCCTTCCGTTTCACCCAACCCCTTGTCAACGACACCCAGCTGGCCGATGATCAGATAAGATACCTGAAAGACCGGTCCGAGATTTTTGACCGTGTCAGCCCAACCCTGCCCATCATCTTCACTGCTGACCAGGAGGCGGGTACCGACAGCTATTACGTTACAAAGAAAACCAGCTGGTTCAATACCACCTATACGGCTAACATCGACCATTGGTCAGCCATGATCAACAGCCATGTGGAGTGGATGCAGCAGAACACCCAGCACCCCGTCATCGCCATTTCACCCTTCAACGAGGGCGACTACTGGACCGAGGAGGAGCATGCCACAGCAACCGTGCAGTATCAGGTCGCCCAAAAGCTGAAGCAGAACTACCCCGCTTGCAGCGACATTGCGATGGTTGGAGGCAACACGCTGAACGACGACAAGGCCCTCGACTGGTACACTCCAGGCAAGCAATGGTACGACTGGGGCAACACCCACCAGTTGGCCGGCTCGTTCGACAACTTTGCTCGGTTCTACCAGCAACTTGCCCAGGATGGTAAGGTGGGTTATGCCGACGAGATGCACAACGTGGGCGAGGCCATGATTGGTCTGGAGTATGGCATGACCGTCGGCATCTGGTGGGGCTTCGACAGCCGTGCTCGCGGCGAGTTCTGCCAGATAAGTCGCCACGGAGTGCGCCTGGCCTACGGCGAGCATCGCAACAACTGGACAGCCGCCTCCGTCTACCGCCACGACGACGGTCGCGTGAAGGCCTTCCTCGGCTCCAGCGAGCGCCAGGCCGTGACTACCAGCTACCAACTGCTATCCACTGCTCGCGACGTCTACTACGACGGCTACGGCCCCGTGCGTGAGTACCTGATGGAGATGCCTGGCGGCACTGGCTACCAGAGCGGACAGACTAATGCTGAGCGCGTCATCGATGTCACCTGGGGCGATGACGTCCAGCCCATGCCCATCATCGACGGTATCTACAAGCTTGTCAACAAGGCCACGGGCAACGCAGCTACGGTAGCCTCCGACGGCAACATCATAACCCAGTCCTACAACAGCTCCAGCACCCAGCAGTGGGAGGTTACCCGTGTCAGCCCCCGCATTGGCGGCGACTTCAGCCACTATGAAATCAAGCAGGCAGGCACCGCCCAGACGCATATCAACGTATGGAACTTCTCAACCGACGATGGCGGCGACATCCGTTCCTACGCAAACAATGCCAAACCCGACGAGAACGAACAGTGGTACTTCGAGTATGCCGGCAATGGTTATTACTACATCCGCAACCGCATGAATGCCCTCTATCTCGCAGCAGCCTCGTCGGGCAATAACGTGCTTCAGCGCACCCTGCAGACCAACGCTACGGCCCTTAATCGCCTGCTGTGGCGACTGCTGCCCGTCGATGTCACCTATGAGACCACAGCCCCACGGACAGTCTCCAACCTCACCGCTGAGGCCAATGCCGCCTCTGTCACCCTCACGTGGACGGCCAGCCCCAGCACCGACGTTGCGGGCTATATGGTGCTCCGTGCACCAGAGGCTACGGGCGAGTGGAACACCATTGCGCGTTGCCTCCCCACCACCCAGTTTACCGATAACACTTGCCAGCCTGGAATCAAGTACCAATATAAGGTAAAGACCATCGATCGCGCACAGAACCAGTCGAAGGGCTGCGATCCCGTCGAGGCAACTCCCACCGGCACCCCCTCGCTCATTGCCTCCTGGCAGATGGAGGATAACCTTCAGGACTCCACCGTCAACATGATGGACGCCGCTCTCAGCGGCGCCCCCGCCTTCACCGACGATGCCCACAACGGCCAGAAAGCCTTGCAACTCTCTGACAGTCAGTATGTACAGCTGCCTTACGAGGTGGCTTCGTCCGACTCGCTTACCGTAGCCCTTTGGGTGAAGTGGGACGGCGGCAACGCCTGGCAACGAATCTTCGACTTCGGCCGCGATACTGACCACTACCTCTTCCTCACGCCTGCCAACGGCAATAATGGCCATCTCCGCTTTGCCATCAAAAACGGCGGTGGCGAAGAGCAGGTCGATGCCGATGCTGCCCTCACCGCTGGAGAGTGGAAGCACGTAGCCGTAACGATTGCTCCCAGTGTCACCACCATCTATGTCGACGGCCAGCCTTCAGCCGTCAGTAACAGCGTCACCATCAGTCCTGCCGACGTTCAGCCCGTGCTCAACTACATTGGCCGCAGTCAGTTTACTGCCGATCCAAATTTCCAGGCCACCATTGACGACGTCCGTATTTACAACTACGCCCTCACGTCCGACGATATCGTGGCCGTCATGAACGGCGAGGAGCCAGCCGTGGAGTCCGACGAGCCCGAGGAACCCGTCTTCGGCGATGTCAACGGCGACCGTCTTGTCGACCAGCTCGACCTCTCAGAAATCCTCAGCTACGTTCTCGGCATGCCCGTCGACGATCCCGATTTCTCTCCTGAGGCTGCCAACCTTAATGGCGACGAAAACGTTGATATTGTCGACGTCACCCTGCTCATCGAGTTGATAAAGAATAAGGAGTAAGGGCTTGTGAGTGAAAAAAGGTTAAATATATGGCTGCTGCGTAATAATGAATCGAGAAAAGCCGTAAATTTGCAAAAACAAAAAATGAATAGCTATGAAAAAAGTAACGTTCCTTTCTCTTTGGGTTTTACTTCTCGGGGTTGTGTTTGCTTCGTGCGAGAAGGCAGTGTTAGACGATGAGAGCATCGGTGAGTCACAGAGTTCCAACGTCGTCATCAGAGTCTCCGACATTGAGACTGGCTGGGCGGGAGCCGAATCGCGCGCTCTGGTAAACGTTTCTGAGGTTTGCAGCCGTTTGTGCTTTGCTGTCTATCAGAACGGTACCCGCGTGAAATACAAGAATCAGGCTGCTGGAGATTCTGACTTCGGCGTATTCTCGCTTGAGCTGGAGTCGGGCAGCTATCAGCTGCTTGTTTTGGCTCATAGCGGCAATGCAAATCCTGCTACAACCAACCCGAACAAGTTGCAGTTCACCAATCCTGAGAGTTCGAACGGAACAGGCTATACCGATACCTTCTATTATTATGGCGACCTGGTTGTGTCGGGCGACAAGACGACTGCAGATATCAGCATGAAGCGCGCTACATCGAAGTTCTGCCTGGTGACTACAGACACGAAGCCTGCCAACATCAAGAAGTTCCAGTTCTACTACGAAGGTGGCAGTGGAGCCCTCGATGCCACCACGGGTTTCGGATGTGTCAACTCCAAGCAGTCAGTATTTGTCAATCTCGATGATTCTCAGACTGACCAGACCCTGCAGTTCGAAATGTACACCTTCCTTCACGCAGAGTCAGGCAACGTCACCTTTACCGTAAAAGCCTTCGATGCCAAAGAGGACATCATTTACACCAAGGAGTTCAAGGATGTGCCCATGCAGCGCAACTGCATCACACGCTATACCGGCAAATTCTTTATAACTGACATTCCCGACGTCCCCGACACTCCTGATGATCCCGACCCCGAAGAGCCTTCGTCGATGGTCGTCATGGTTGACCCAGAGTGGTCGACAGTGCTCGATTACACTTTCTAAAGCCGACGCTAATATTCTTTCTGACAAATATCTAACCCTTCACCGTATACACACAGTCCTTTCTATCAACGTGTTACGGTGAAGGGTTCTTTTTGTCTCGTTTTAGTCCTCGAATAGCGCCTCCATTCCCCTCGTTTGGAGCCTCCATCCACTCCGTTTGGAGCCTCCAAACGAGGTGTAAAGCGCCGCTTTTTGTTTTGCTGACCAAGGTCAGCAACACACGCCCAAACCCATAGCATCCATGATACGCCTCCTTTCCCTTCTCTTCCCCTTGGCTTCTTGGCATCTCTCAAGTCCCATCAAACAACTATTCACCATACCACACTGGTTATTAGTGAGTTTCAGAACTGTGAAAGGTTTAGAATCTTGATGCGATAGTTTTTTCCAGTTGCAACGTGTATTATTACTCAAAAAAAGCATCCTTTTATTTTGTGCTTCACACTTTTATTTGTACCTTTGTAGCCGATAAAGCCATTTCTTAGTTGGAATGACATTATTATACAGATGTAGTGAGAACATGATGACAATTAAAAATAACCCTAAACAATAAAAACGTTTTATGATAACACTTTTAAAAGAATCTATTCGACAGTTTTCAATGGGAGTGTTGGCGCTGTCTATCCTAAAACAAAGCAGATTACGGGTGGTATTGACATTACTCGTGTCTTTTATGTTATCACTGAGCGTATTAGCAGGTAAACCCATAGCGACAACATTGGAAGCTTCTGGCGTCGGGACGACTTCAGTCACCCTTAGGGGTTCTGTCAATCCCAACGGAAACTCTGCAGCATACGCATTTTGGTGGGGCACCAGTTCTTCCTCGTTAGACAATAATACTGAGCTGAAAACTCTATCCGTCGGATCCTCCGCTGTTACCGTAACAGCAAGTCTCACGGGTCTGTCTCCCAATACGACGTACTATTACAGACTATCTGCCACTAACTCAGAAGGAACTGATCGTGGCATTATTAAATCTTTTACAACAGGTGCATCAGCGGGGAAGCCCATAGCGACAACATTGGAAGCTTCTAACGTCGGTACGACATCAGTCACCCTTAGGGGGTCAGTCAATCCCAATGGAACCTCAGCGGCATACTCATTCTGGTGGGGCACCAGTTCGTCCTCGTTAGACAATAATACTGAGCTGGAGACTTTACCTGTAGGATCCTCCGCCGTTACTGTGACGGCGAGCCTTACGGGTCTGTCTCCCAATACAACGTACTATTACAGACTATCTGCCACTAACTCAGAAGGAGCCGGGCGTGGAACTGTCAAATCCTTTACAACGGGGGCAATAGCAGGTAAACCCATAGCGACAACATTGGAAGCTTCTAACGTCGGTGCGACATCAGTCACCCTTAGGGGTTCAGTCAATCCCAATGGAACCTCAGCGGCATACTCATTCTGGTGGGGCACCAGTTCGTCCTCGTTAGACAATAATACTGAGTTGGAAACTCTACCTGTAGGATCCTCCACCGTTACAGTAACAGCGAGTCTTACGGGTCTGTCTCCCAATACAACGTATTATTACAGGCTATCCGCCACTAATTCAGAAGGAGCCGGGCGTGGAATTGTCAAATCCTTTACAACGGGGGCAATAGCAGGTAAACCCATAGCGACAACATTGGAAGCTTCTAACGTCGGTGCGACATCAGTCACCCTTAGGGGTTCAGTCAATCCCAATGGAACCTCAGCGGCATACTCATTCTGGTGGGGCACCAGTTCGTCCTCGTTAGACAATAATACTGAGTTGGAAACTCTACCTGTAGGATCCTCCACCGTTACAGTAACAGCGAGTCTTACGGGTCTGTCTCCAAATACAACGTATTATTACAGGCTATCCGCCACTAATTCAGAAGGAGCAGATCGTGGAATTATTAAATCTTTTGTCACAGAAAATAATGTGATTATTGGTGACTGCTCCTTCCCAGACTTGTCAAGCAGTAGCGACTACTATGACGCAACCTGCTATTTGTATAGCCTGGGTGTGCTTAGTGGTGTGGATTCTAATGGCAATATGCAAGCAGGGGAAGAACTGAAACGTGCCCATCTGGCCAAGATTGCTTTCCGTGGGGTATATTCTATTAAAGGACGCACTGTTCCTACTTCCGTTCCTTCAGATAATTTCCCTACCGTGTATAATGACATAGCTACTAAAACCTCGACAAATGACTACTATTACCAAGCAGCCCGTGCCCTGCTCTATTTAGAGTATGGCGACGGTGTGACACCTTTCGACCGCAACCGCTTTGAATTTGCTGCAGAAGAAAGCATTACCCGACTTCATACGTTGAAGGTACTAATGGAAACTTTCAACATCAAGCCTGACGTCACGGGAACTACTATGTATTTCTCCGGTGATGCCGATGTTGTATCGTTGGCCAGCAAGAATCAAACTATGATGGGTTATATCCGGGAGGCTGCCAGACTTGGCATTATCAAGACGGCTAATACAAAGTTCCGCCCTTACGACCCTTGTAAGCGAGGCGAGGCTTTTATTATGTTGGCTAATATAATGCGGGAGATTGAAAAAGCAAATGGAAAGATAACAGATCCAAATCCTGGCAATGCTGACTACTTTGTTCCGCTGAACACCACAATGAAGACCATCTCATTGGGAGCAAGTCTGCCGATGGGTAACTTCCAACACTTTACAAAGACGAGTTTTGCCATGAGCGGCACAGTGCCTCTTACCTTTGCGCATACGTACAATAGTTATAATACTACATTACCTGAAATATTTTACGGTGTGAATGATAATGGTGAGACCTATCAGCCATTGGGTGACGGTTGGAGTCATAACTATCATTCATTCATTTCTATTCCTGGCGGTTTGAATGGCACGAACACACGCCTTCTTGTTCATTGGGGTGGTGGAAGCATGGATGTTTATAAATCGAATGGTTCTACTTTTGTTCCCGAGTCTTATGGCGTCTACGATACTTATTCGTTGGTTGGGAAAGAGATTGTTATTACCACAAAAACACAGGTGGAATACCATTTCTCTGCCCAAGGAGGTTCTGAAGGTGGGTATATCTTCTATCTGTCAAGTGTAAAAGACCGTAATGATAACACCATGACTTTGAGCTATGAGACGGGCGTAAACGGTATGAAACGTCTCACCAGCGTCAGCGACGGTAACCGTTCTCTTACGTTCAGCTACAAGTCGGGCACAAATCTTATATCAAGTGTTAGTGACCCGTTGGGACGTGATATCACCTTTGACTATATATTCAATAAGAATACCCAGCGTTATCAACTTAGTTCCTTTACCGACGCAAAGGGACAAACTACATCATACGAATATGGTGATAACTCGAAGGTCAGCACTTCAAAACTGCTGACAGAAATCCAATTACCAAAGGGTAACTATATAAGGAACCAATACGATGTAAACCGACGCCTTACTAAGACGGAGAACGGAGAAAGCACGACCACCATTGACGTAAGGCCAACGTATGGTTCCTCCGGTAATTCGGCATCCACTTCGTCGGATGTAAGCGTTACTCGAAGCTCGGGAACCTCAACCTACAATTACCAGTTCAATGGCAATAACGTGATTACAAGTTTGACTGTGCCAAAGTCTATGAGCATATCAAGCACGTACTACACCGATAATGCCAACAAATACCATCTACCAAAGACAATTACGACCAATAATACAAATATCAGTAATATTACTTATGATGATAAAGGTAATGTGAAAAGTATTTCGGTAACTGGAGATGGAAAAACATTGACCACATATTATGAGTATGACTCGAAGTACAACAACTTGACAAGTGTTATGGACCCTAAGGGTTATACTACTACCTACAGCTATGACTCAAAGGGCAATTTGACTGCCGTCTCAGCTCCTGAAGGAGTGTCGACAAGCATCGAGGTCAATTCGAAAGGTCTGCCCATAGAAGTAACAGATGCTATGGGTGTAGTAACAGAGTTTTCATATAACACATACGGGAACCTGACGAGGACTACATTACCAGCCCTTAATCTGTCGAGCAGTGCTACTTACGACAGAGCGAGTCGGTTGACCAGTGCAACAGACGCATTGGGACGCACCACTTCTTTCGAATACGACGATAATGATAACCTGACGAGTAGCACTGATCCTGAAGACCATACGACTATTCTTGGCTATGACGAGAACGATAACATGACCCGCATCACCAATGCTAAGGGCGGTGTGACCTCAATGTCGTATGACAATGTTACCGACTGGCTGACTTCTGTGTCATTTGCTGGAAGTACCAAACGGTATAGCTATAACGAAGATGGCACACTTGAAACCTTCACCAAGCCTGACGGTACAACACTTAGTTACAGCTATGATGCTTTGGGCCGCGTGACCAGCGACGGCGTTAATAGCTTTAGCTATGACAGCAAGCATCGTCTTTCGTCCGTGTCGGGCAACGGGAAGACCTTGACTTTGGGCTACGATGGCTTTAATCGCATTACTTCTACTTCGTGCAACGGCCACAGCAATAGCTACAGCTATGATGATAATGGCAACTGCATCAAAGTCAATGGAACGACGTACACCTACGACAAGCTGAACCGTCTGAAAACCGTGACTTTTAGTGGCAAGACCATTACCTATACCTATCGCAAGGATAGTCAACTGTCAAAGGTTGAGTATCCTAACGGCATGACCACCACTTATGGATATGATGACGTTGGCCGCTTGACGAGCAAGCAGACAAAGTATGGAAGTAAGGTGATAGCTGGTTATAGCTACGTGCTCGACAAGGTTGGCAACATTACTTCTCAAACGAAGCAAGAACCTTACGGCGATATTGTATTGGACAATGAGGATGTCAGTTACAGCTACAATAGTGGCAACCGCATTACGAAGGCTGGTGGCATCAGTTTCTCATTCGATGCCAATGGAAACACCACGAAGCGTGGCAGTGAGACCTACACTTGGGATGAACTTGACCGTCTGACGCGTGCTGGCTCTACCAACATAGAATATGACCCATTAGGGCTGATAGCCTCTTTTGGTGATATTGAGTTTACTACCGATCCGCTTGGTATTGGCAACGTGCTTTCAGATTCTAAGAGCGGTGCCACTTATATCTACGGCAACGGCCTTGAGGCTCGTGTCGTGGGTAGCAAGGTGAGCTACTACGTCACAGATGTCCGTGGTTCTGTGGTTGCTATCGTCGATGAGAACGGTACTGTCACCCACAAGTACCAATACGACGAGTTCGGCAAGGTAACGCAGAAGGAGGAGCCCGCTGACAACGCCAACTACAACCCCTTCCTGTACGTTGGCAAGTATGGTGTGATGTATCTCAGCGACCACCAGTACTACATGCGTGCCCGCCACTACGACCCCACCATCGGTCGCTTCCTTTCAGAAGATCCCATCTGGAGCACTAACCTCTATCCGTATGCCGATAATAATCCGATAATGGGGATTGATCCGAGGGGTAAATCTTATAAGCCAATTTATGTAGATCCGAATTCTGAATATAAAGTATTATTAACAGGCAGATTGCCTGACTATTATGTAGAAGTTGAAGACGGATCGTGTGAAAATGGAGGGTGTAGAGAACTGGCTTATGCTATTGTAGTAAATGGTATTCAGAAAAAGGTTACTTATGATGAGTATAAAAAATGGAAAGAATCTGAAGGCGGACTTGTTGTAGATATTGGGAAATCCAATCCTTCTCAGTCATATAATCCTTCGTATCAACCTAGTTCTTCTGAAGGTGTTTCAGTTAAAAATAGTAATAATACAAACAGACAAGATAATCCTAATAAAGGTAATACAAGTAGTGGGCGTGGAGTATTCGACACTCAATATACAAATACATATCTTTGGAAAAATTATGGTAAGCAGCAATGGGAATATTTTAAAGGAATTGTAACGGATGGATCAAAAGGATTTATTAATTTGCGCAAAGCAAAATAGTGAGATTAGAATAATTAGATGGACAGGTAATTGATTTATAATCAAGGGAATGGATATCTCAACCTACAAAGACATCTAATTATCACAAAGATTACACTCCAAAAAACAGAAGAAAGGCAATATGAGCAAAGAAATACAGAATAGAGTGACATACATGATGATCTACTGCGTGAGTGCTTTCGCAGGAAGATACGACTTGTCATACAAACAGGCATACAACTACCTGAAACGGTTCAAGGGCATTAGCTTCTTGGACGAATGCCACGAGGCTGAGCATCAGTTTTCCATCGCTGATGCCGTCTCAGATCTCACCGTAATATGTCATCGCAATGGAGGGGCGTTACAATGAAGAAGATATTATATCATGGTGATGCTTCGCGAAAAATATTTGAATGGTAAATATAGTAGAACATAGAAGAATATGAAACAACAATCATTATACATATTGGCACTTCTGTTTGCAACCCTGCAGACATTTGCCCAGACCTACACCTATGACAATCTCAATCGGCTGACAAAGGTGGCATATGGAAATGGAGTGACTATCACCTATGGCTACGATGGCTTAGGCAACCGCACCTCGAAGAAAGTAACAGGGGGAACCACAGTAACCACCTTTACCATTACCACCAACGTTACGCCTTCCGGAAGCGGTATGGTGACAGGAGGCGGCTCCTTCGCTAAAGGGGCTACCGTGGAACTCCATGCCATTTCCAATGCCGGCTATGAGTTCTCGAAGTGGAGTGATGGTGAGACCGATAATCCCCGTACGGTGATTGTCGAGAATGACATGAGCTATACCGCTCAGTTCAAGGAAAGCAGCACGGTTACTCCCGACTTACTCGGTGACATAGTTGTGGATGGCAAGGTAGATTGGCAAGACCTCGATGCACTTGCATTCGCTTGCGTTAGCAATGCACCGGCTACTAAATACACTGATATAAATGGCGACGGCTCTCTCTCCGTCCTTGATATCACTCAACTTATCAGTATCATCAGTGCCAACAGCGACAACTCGGTAAAAAGCAACGGACACCAATATGTAGATCTCGGTCTGCCCAGTGGAACACTGTGGGCTACCTGCAATGTGGGAGCATTAACGCCAGAACAATTTGGTAACTATTACGCATGGGCTGAGACTTCACCAAAAGATATCTATAATTGGGAAACCTATGAATGGTGTAATGGTACAGTTTGCAACAATTCAAACAATACTTTGACAAAGTATTGCCTTGAAGGAGGCTGGGGATCTATGGATGGCAAATCAGTTATTGAACCCGGCGATGATGTTGCGCAAACTAACTGGGGTGGTGACTGGCGTATTCCTACGGAGGCAGAAGTCTTGGAGTTGATAAACAACTGCGAGAGTAAGTGGGAAACAGTAAATGGCGTAAAAGGCCGTACCTTTACTGGGGTGAATGGAAAAAGCATATTCCTGCCGGCTGCCGGATCAAAAGAAAAAGCAGAATACTATTCTGGAGACGGTCAATACTGGACTTCATCTCTTTCTACTACAGGCGGCCATTCTTCTAATGCGAAACACATGGAGTTTACGAGAAGTAGTATAGAGCTATTCGAAGAAGCATTGTATGGCGCTATTCGCTATTATGGCCTTACGGTGCGGCCAGTTATTACAAAAAGCACACAAGGCGTTCCTGTTATTTCTGTTACTCCTACAACAATAGATTTCGGCAGAGTAGAATTAGGAACAGACAAAACAAAGACGTTTACAGTAAAGAATACAGGTGAAGGCAACCTGACATTTAAGATTATATGTAAAAGTTCATGTTTTGATGTGACAGACAACGAACAGGAATTCACTATTGGTGCTGGAAAATCAAAAACATATAGTGTGACAGGTCATGGGCAGCCAAATTTTTGTTCAGCTGGGGCTACGATAAGAGTTATTTCTGATGCTGAGGATGGAAATGTTTATGTTGATGCAAGTTTAACGGGTTATGATAATATTCCTGCAAATCTTACGTCTAGCTCAATTGAGGTTAGCTCAGATGAGATAAAAAGAGTTCAAATCAACAATGGGAGTGGTTCCTATGAAGTAATCTCTGGCGATACCAGCATTGCTGAAGCATATGTCAGTTCTTCTGGCACGGGGGGAGGTGGACGTTATGAAACATATAATAAAACAGCAAACTATGTTAGTGTAAAAGGGAAAGAATCTGGCATAACAGTTATTACTATCAAAGACCGTGAGCGGGGAGATGTTCTGACATTGCAAGTTCATGTTGTAGGATGAGTAAGTAATATGTGTTGTAACATCTTTTGTGATTATTCCCCTATAGTCCAGACAATAGTCTCTCAAAAAAGATTCGCCAGCCTTCTGTAATTGAGGGCTGGCGAATATATCCATCAACTACAACTGTTATAATAATGGCCAAAGACCAAAGAATAGTTTCTTTTTCTCCAGGAACTTCCAAACCATGAATGGCACTTCTGCAAACTTTTGCAAACTGAGGGAGCGGTTGTGAATTATTGCAAACTGAAAAATTTGGAGGATTGCGGAAAAACCCGTATCTTTGCACTATGATTTACGAATTGCTCATAGGACTGGTGGTTTACGCGTTGCTGTTTGCAGTGACGGTGCAGAGCAGCCGCCGCAAGGTGACGGCTATGCAGGAGCGCCTCGACAAGGTACGCGCGCTTCAGGCACAGCAGCTGGCACAGAGCGCACAGAGCATCGCCCAGAACGAGGCGAAGATCATGGAGCTGGAGTCGCTGCTGAAGAAGCTGGGCGACGAGAACTCGCTGCTGCGACTGGAGCTGGAAGAGAAGAAGGCCACGCTTACATATAATAATAAGGTGGCGATGATTGAGCAGGAGAAACGGCAGCAGGCCGAGACGGCCATCTTCGCGTCGGACATCTACCAGCGACTGCAGGACTGCCTGAACAGCGGCCGCAGTCTGACGAACAACGACTGGATGAAGCTGACGACACTGGTTGACAGCATCTACACGGGCTTCACCGAGAAGCTGTACGACCTCTACCGCATGACGGAACAGGAGTACCACGTGAGCCTGCTCATCAAGATCAGGATTCAGCCAAAGGACATCGCCCTGCTGACGGCCCACTCGAAGGAGAGCGTAGCCACGACGCGCAGCCGACTCTACCAGAAGGTGTTCAACAAGAAGGGCTCTTCGAAGGACTGGGACGACTTTGTATTATCACTTTAAAGCATAAAGGTTATGATTGACTATTTTACACAACATCTGTGGCAGCTGTGGGCGGTGGTAGCCGTCGTCTGCCTGATTCTGGAACTGACAGCGGGTGACTTCTTCATCATCTGCTTCTCAATCGGCGCCGTCTTTGCAGCCATCACAGCGCTGATAGGCGGCAACGTCTACTGGCAGCTGGCCATGTTTGCCCTGTTCACGCTGGTCTGCCTCTTCTGGGTTCGCCCGTTTGCAAAACGTTACCTGCACCGCGGCGAGGACACCCGCGTGAGCAATGCCGACGCCCTGATGGGCCGTCAGGGCAGAGTTGTCGAGACGGTGGCCCACGACGGCTTCGGCCGCGTACAGATTGACGGCGACGTGTGGAAGGCCGTCACCAACGAGCCGCAGGACATTCCCGAGGGCGCTAACGTGCACGTGGTAGGCCGCGAGAGCACCATTATTACCGTAGAGACAATTAACCAATAAATAACAAACTAACAAAACCACAGACATTATGACTTATGTTCTCATTGCAATCGTAGTTTGTGTCATCCTCTTCGCCAAGATGGCACTGGTGATCATCCCGCAGTCGGAAACCAAGATTGTGGAGCGGCTCGGACGCTATTATGCCACGCTGCAGCCGGGTATCAACATCATTATCCCGTTCATCGACCGTGCCAAGTCGATTGTGGTGCTCAACCACGGGCGCTACCAGTACTCGACGACCATCGACCTGAGGGAACAGGTGTATGACTTCCCGAAACAGAACGTGATTACGAAGGACAACGTGCAGACGGAAATCAACGCCCTGCTCTACTTCCAGATTGTCGACCCCTTCAAGGCTACCTACGAGATTAACAACCTGCCCAACGCCATTGAGAAGCTGACGCAGACCACACTGCGTAACATCATCGGTGAGCTGGAACTCGACGAGACGCTGACCTCGCGCGACACCATCAACAAGAAACTGTCGGCCGTGCTCGACGATGCCACCGACAAGTGGGGCGTCAAGGTGAACCGCGTGGAGCTGCAGGACATTACGCCTCCCGACTCTGTGCTGACCGCTATGGAGAAACAAATGCAGGCCGAGCGTAACAAGCGTGCCCAGATTCTGACGTCGGAAGGTCAGAAGGCAGCTGAGATTCTGGCTTCTGAAGGTGAGAAAACTGCTATCGTCAACAAGGCTGAGGCTGCCAAGCAGGAGGCCATTCTGCAGGCTGAAGGTGAGGCCCAGGCCCGTATCCGCGTGGCCGAGGCCGAGGCAAAGGCCATCGAACTGATAACCGAGGCTGTGGGCAAGTCGACCAACCCCGCCAACTATCTGCTTGCACAGAAGTACATCCAGATGATGCAGGAGCTGGCCGAGGGCGACAAGACGAAGACCGTCTACCTGCCTTACGAGGCTACCAACCTGCTGGGCTCCATCGGCGGTATCAAGGACCTGTTCAAGGCTGACTAAGCTTATGCGAATGGTTAGGACAATGACTCTGGCAGTGGTCGTCATAGCGACGGTCGCTGCCTCTGCGCAGGATGAACCGCGCGCGTCGTCGAGCCGCTATCTGCCCGCTTTCAAGAAGGCCGACGTGAGCATGGCCTTCGACATCGGGGCCGAGGGACGGCGCTTCGAGCCTACGTGGGGCCTCGACCTGGCGTGGATCAACGAACAGAACCTCAGGAAGGGCGTCAACCACATGCTGAAGGAGAACGTCGGCATCGGGCGAAGCTCGTTCAGGGTGCTCAACCCCCTGAAGGGCGATACGGCCCTGACCAGCGACCAGATAGCGGGACTGCGCGAACGGTCGAACCTCTTCAACACGGTGGTTTCACAGACGCTGCCCTTAGTGCTGAACTGCGACAACGGCTACAGGCCTGACGGGCACATGGGCTCGAACATCAACACCTACTACACGACCAACAAGCGGGCCAACAAGGAGCACTGGGCAGCAGCCATAGCCGCCCACGTGGCCTGGATGCAGAAGAACACGAAGCACCCCGTAGCCGGCGTGTCGCCCTTCAATGAGCCCGACCTCGACACCGACGAACTGGCTCAGGGCACGGCTGCCGACGAGCGCGACGTGGCCCGGCTGCTGAAGCAGAACTATAAGGACGTGCTCGGCGAGGCCATCATTGCCGGCGGCAACACGCTGAACAACGACAAGGCGCTGTCGTGGTACAACACCGGCAAGCAGTTCTACGACTGGGGTAACACCCACCAGCTGGCCGGCTCGTTCGACAACTTTGCCCGGTTCTTCCAGCAGGTAGCGAAGGACGGCAAGGTGGGCTACGACGACGAGATGCACAACACGGTGGAGGCAATGGTTGGACTGGAGTACGGCATGAGCGTAGGCATCTGGTGGGGCTTCGACAGCCGCGCTCGCGGCGAGTTCTGCCAGATAAGCCGCAACGGCACCCGGCTGGCCTACGGCGAGCACCGTGACAACTGGACGGCAGCCTCCGTCTGGCGCCACGACGACGGTCGGGTGAAGGCCTTCATCGGCTCGAGCGAGCGCCAGGCTGTGACCACCAGCTACCAGTTTGTATCGACGTGCCGCGACGTCTACTACGACGGCTACGGCCCCGTGCGTGAGTTCAGGATGGAGATTCCCGGCGGCACAGGCTACCAGAAAGGGCAGACCAACGCCGAGCGCGTCATCGACATTACCTGGGGCGACGACGTGCCGCCCGCAGTCATCGACGGCACTTACAAGATTGTCTGCAAGCAGACGGGCAACGTCGTGGCCTGGACATCGACCGGCTCTGGCGTGTTGCAGCAGAAGTTTGCTGAGGGCAACAAGAAGCAGCAGTGGACGGTGAAGCCCTGCAGCAGCCGCACGGGCGGCGACTACAGTTTCTACGACATTGCCTCGGTGGCCGACGAGCGTGTTCACATCAACGTGAAGAACTTCTCGACCGCCAGCGGAGGCGAGACGATAGCCTGGGCACAGGACGCCCCGACGAGCAACGAGCAGTGGTATCTGGAGTATGCCGGCAACGGCTACTACTACCTGCGCTGCCGCGAGAGTGCGCTCTATCTGGCTGCTTCAGGCACGACGGCTCAGGCAAGGCTCGTCCAGACGAACATGCTGCCCGAGAATGCCCGCAGCCGCATGATGTTCCGCTTCCTGCCGCTCGACGCCGACTACGACACCCAGGCTCCGGCAGCCCCCGAGGAACTGACCGCCACGCCCCACGCCGCCTCGGTAACGCTGACGTGGAACGCCTCGGCCGACGCTGACCTGGAGGGCTACATGGTGGTGCGCGCACAGGCTGGTACCGACGACTGGAACACCATTGCCCGCAAGCTGACCACGACCACCTACACCGACAATACCTGCCGCCCGGGAACAGCCTATATCTATAAGGTGAAGGCCATCGACCGTGCCCAGAACTTCTCGGAGCCCTCGGCCATGGCAGAGGCAGCCCCGACGGCTGAGCGCTCGATGACGGCCCGCTGGCAAATGGAGGGCAACACTCAGGACCAGACGGAGAACATGATGGACGCCGCCTTTGCTTCTACTGGCAGCTACGTTGACGGTCGCACAGAGGGCACGAAGGCGCTGCGCCTGAACGGTTCGTCGCAGTTCGTTCAGCTGCCCTATGAGATAGCCGACGCCGACGAGTTGACGGTGGCCATGTGGGTGAAGATGCGCAGCAGCAGTACCTGGCAGCGGCTTCTCGACTTCGGCACCGACACCGAGCACTACATGTTCCTGACGCCGAAGAACAGCTACACCAACGTCATGCGCTTCGCCATCAAGAACGGCGGCGACGAGCAGACACTCGACTGCAAGACGGCGCTGGCCTCGTCGCAGTGGAAGCACGTGGTGCTGACCATCGGCGGTGGCCGCACGGCCATCTACGTCGACGGTGATGAGGCTGCCTCGACGACGGCCATCAGCATCAGTCCCAGCGACATACGCCCCGTGCTCAACTACATCGGGCGCAGCCAGTTTGCCGCCGACCCGCTGATGAGTGCCGACATCGACGACGTGCGCATCTACAACTACGCTCTGACTGCCGACGACGTGAAGACGCTCATGGATGGCGGCGAGCTGACTGCCGTCGAGAGTCCCGATACCGGCCGGCAGCCGGCAGCCATCTACGGCATCGACGGCGTGAGGCGCCCTGAAGCCCGCCGCGGCCTGAATATTATCGACGGTAAGAAAGTTTTAAGGTAAATGATGTTTTTTCGGTAATTTGTTGCAGAATCCAGCTTTTTTGTGTAATTTTGCACCCAAATTGACGCAAAGAGATAACATCATGGTACAAAACATATTCAAGGGGCTTGGCATTGCGCTGATTACCCCGTTCTGTGAAGACGGCTCCGTTGACTACGACTCGCTGAAACGATTGGTTCAGTATCAGTTGGACAACGGTGCCGACTTCTTTTGTATTCTGGCCACTACCGGCGAGACACCCACGCTGACACCTGAAGAGAAGCTCACCATCAAGAACCTCGTGGTCGACATTGTGCAGGCCCGCGTGCCCATCCTCATGGGCTGCGGAGGCTACAACACGGCTGCCGTGGTCGAGGATCTCAGAACGGGCGACTTCAAGGGCATCGACGGCATTCTGAGCGTCTGTCCCTACTACAACAAGCCCTCGCAGGAGGGACTCTACCAGCACTTCAAGGCTATTGCCGCCGCTACCGAGCTGCCCGTGGTGCTCTACAACGTGCCGGGCCGCACGGGCGTCAACATGAAGGCTGAGACCACCGTCCGATTGGCCCGCGACTGCCGCAACATCGTGGCCA
This sequence comes from uncultured Prevotellaceae bacterium, assembly GCA_946184965.1. Taxonomy (GTDB): domain Bacteria; phylum Bacteroidota; class Bacteroidia; order Bacteroidales; family Bacteroidaceae; genus Prevotella. The sequence continues at coordinate 39,155 of CAMHHO010000015.1, forward strand.
TCAAGGAGGCCAGCGGCAATCTGGAGCAGGTCGACGAAATCATTAAGAACAAGCCCCGCGACTTCGACGTCATCTCGGGCGACGACTCGCTGACGTTCCCGATGGTATCCTGCGGTGCCGTGGGTGTTATTTCGGTCATCGGCAATGCGCTGCCCAAGGAGTTCTCGAAGATGATACGCCTGCAAATGCGCGGCGAGTACGACCCTGCGCGCAAGATTCACCACCGCTTCACCGACCTCTTCTCGCTGCTCTTCGTCGACGGCAACCCCGCCGGCGTAAAGGCCATGCTCCACGAGATGGGCTTCATCGAGAACGTGCTCCGTCTGCCCCTTGTTCCCATGCGCATCAACAACATGCAGCGCATGTCGGAAATTCTGAAAGAACTGAAGATTTAGTCTTTTAACTAAACTGCTGTCGGCTTGAAGCAAATAGGATACATTCTCTTTGCGGCTGTACTGCTGGCATCGTGTGCCGAGACCAAGTACGTGCCCGACGGACGCTATCTGCTGAACAAGGTGAAGGTGACCGTCGACGGCAATCAGGGCGACGTCAATGCCGGCAAGATGAAGAGCTACGTCCGGCAGCAGGAGAATGTCCGCTGGTTTTCGTTGTTCAAGCTGCCCCTGGGCGTCTACTCCCTGTCGGGGCGCGACTCCACCCGCTGGATGAACCGTCTGCTGAAGAACATGGGCGAGCCGCCGGTGCTATTCGACTCCCTGCTGGCCAGGCAGACCGTCGGCGACCTGCAGCAAATGCTCTATAACCAAGGCTATCTGGAGAGCAAGGTCGAGCTGTGGACGAAGGCCAAGGGCAAGAAACTCTCAACAACCTACAAGCTCTATCCCGGCGAAGCCTACACCGTTGGGAATCTGCAGTATCAGATTGCCGACCCCTTCATCAACCGCGAGCTGGGCCTCGACGACCCCGCCAACTGGGGGCTCAAGCCGGGCAGCCAGTTCAGCGTCGACGACCTTGACCGCGAGCGCAAGCGCATCACGAAGCTGCTCACCGACCGCGGCTACTACCGTTTCCACAAGGAGTTCATCAGCTACGAGGCCGACACGCTGGGCAGCGGCGGCAGCCGCAAGGTCAACCTGCGGCTCATGCTCAATCCCAACCGCACGGAGGAGGGCGAGGAGCTGCTCCACACGCGCTACAAGGTGAGAAGCGTCACTTTTGAGAGCGGGGCCAAGGACGACAGCGTCATCCACCTTCGCCGCAAGGTGCTCGCCGAGAGCACGTATATCAAGGAGGGCGGCTACTACTCGGGCAGCGACCTGCAGAACACCTATAACCACTTCGGGCGGCTCGGCGCCGTGAAGTACACCAACATACAGTTCCGCGAGGTTCCCGACACAGCCCTGCTCGACTGCCGCATACGCCTGCAGACCAACAAGCCCTCGACGCTCAGTTTCCAGCCCGAGGGCACCAACACCGCCGGCGACCTGGGAGCTGCCGCCACGCTGACCTACCAGAACCGCAACCTCTTTCACGGCTCCGAGAACCTCTCCATCGAGCTGCGCGGCGCCTACGAGGCCATCAAGGGACTCGAGGGCTACAGCAATCAGGACTTCATAGAATACAGCGTAGAGACGAAGTTGAAGTTCCCGAGGTTCATCATGCCCTTCATCAAGGCCGATACCCGCCGCCGCATCAACGCCACCAGCGAGGTGTCGCTGCTCTACGACCTGCAGGACCGCCCCGAGTTCCACCGCCGCCTCTGGTCGGCAGCCTGGCGCTACCGCTGGGCCCAGCCCTCAGGGCGCTTCCAGTATCAGCTCGACCTGCTCGACGTCAACTACGTGCTCATGCCCTGGATCAGCGAGACGTTCAAGCGGCTCTACCTCGACGACGTATCGTCGCGCAATGCCATCCTGCGCTATAACTACCAGGACCTGTTCATCACCAAGACGGGCTTCGGACTGTCCTACAACGACGGAACGACAGCCGTGAAGTCCAACATCGAGACGGCGGGCAACCTGTTCAACCTCGCCTCCGAGCTGACCGGAGCCGCGAAGAACTCGCTGGGACAGTACAAGGTGTTCAACATTGCCTACGCTCAGTACGTCAAGGGCGACATCGACTTCACCCGCATCCTGAAGTTCGACTACATCAACCAGCTGGTGTTCCACGTCGGACTGGGCATAGCCTGGCCTTACGGCAACTCTACGCTGCTGCCCTTCGAGAAGCGCTACTTCTCGGGCGGTGCCAACTCGCTGCGCGGCTGGGCCGTGCGCGGCATAGGCCCGGGCCGCTACAAGGGAACCGACGGGCGCATCGACTTCATCAACCAGACGGGCGACATGAAGCTCGACCTCAACGTAGAGTACCGCACGCACCTCTTCTGGAAGCTCGACGGCGCACTCTTCGTCGACGGCGGCAACATCTGGACCTTGCGCGAATATCCCGACCAGCCCGGCGGACAGTTCACCTTCGGCAACTTCCTCGAGCAGCTGGCAGCCGACTACGGTCTGGGCTTCCGCTTCAATTTCGACTATTTCATTGTGCGTTTCGACTTAGGCATGAAGGCCGTCAATCCCGCCTACGACGCCGACGAGCACTATCCGTTCATCCATCCGCGCCTCAGTCGCGACTTTGCCTTCCACTTCGCGGTAGGCCTTCCATTCTGACCAGAAAGCTCTTGTCATGCCGAATGGCAATTATGCGGAACTCGCCCTCAGCCTCAATCCTGCCGGCGGCTCCCAGACTGTCCTTCGTCAGGAAGTCCCTCACCGTCAGCCTGACAGCCAGCGTCGAGTCGTTCAGCCGCTCGTAGCCCTCAGCCTCGACCGTAGCAACCCCCTCCTGCGCATTCAGCAGGTCAACGTCCTCCTGTGTGACGTTCGAGGCGGCAAACCGCAGCCATTTCTCCGAATCGGGCGTCACCATCTTCCGCGCCTTCTCAAAGTCGTAGTTGAAGTAGGCTTCGGCAAACGCAGCCACGTGCTCCAGCACCTTGGCGTCGAGGTCTTTCTCCGTCTGCTCACAACTGATGCAAAGCAGCAGACCCAGGGCAAACAACACAAATCTTTTCATGCTCTAAATCTTAATAAAGTACAAAGGTAAGAAATAAATATGAATAATGATTCACCAATCGTGATTTATTTTGTACTTTTGCAAAAAATAACAACTAAAATGCTGAAATTCGTATCCTTTGGCAGTGGCAGCAGCGGCAATTGCTACTATCTCTACACTGAAACCGAGGGGCTGATAATAGATATAGGAGTAGGAATTCGCACACTCAAGAAGCAGTTCAGAGACTTTGGCCTAAGCCTGAGTTCAATCCACTATGTGCTCATTACCCACGACCACGCCGACCACATCAAGTCGGTCGGAAGCATCAGCCACGAGTGCCATCTCCCCGTCTACGCCACCAAGAACGTCCACCTGGGCATCGACCGCAACTACTGCGTCGCGCGCAAGCTCACCCCCGAGATGAAGCGCTTCGTCAACGTCGGCGAGCCCCTGCAACTGGGCCCCTTCCGCGTCACACCCTTCTACGTACCCCACGACGCCACCGAGAACGTAGGCTATCAGATAGTAGTCGGCGGCGTCACCTTCTGCATCATCACCGACGTGGGCGAGATTACCGACGAGGTGCGCAACTACATCTCAAGCGCCGACTACCTGGTCATCGAGGCCAACCACGACGTCGAGATGCTCATGCAGGGCCCCTACCCACAGCACTTGAAGGACCGCATCCACAGCCGTACCGGCCACCTTAGCAACAAGGACTGCGGCATTGCCCTCGCCGAGAATCTGAAGCCCGGCATCAGGCGCGTCTTCCTCTGCCACCTCAGCGAGGAGAACAACCATCCCGAGCTGGCCCGCAAGACCGTCGAGTCCGTCCTGCGCGAGTACGGCATCATTGCCGGCAAGGACTTCCAGCTCGACGTCCTTAAGCGCAAGACCCCCTCCGGCATATTTGAGCTGGAGTAGCCGAAGGACGCTTGCAATGCAAGAACTCAGGAGGGGAATCCGCGCCGTATAATTCCTCCCCTGAGTCAGGGGAGGTTAGGAGGGGTCTGAACGGCCGTAATACAAAAGGCGGTTCTTTTTGTGTAAAAACAGCCCCGGGATTCTTGGCGAGTCCCGTGGATTGCTGTTACTTGTAGTACGTGGCAGCAGACGGGCACTTGGAGGGCCTTGTAGGGGAAGAGTGAAAAAGTGAAATCTTACAGTTTACAGTTCTTACAATTAAAAAAAGGGGGTCTACACTTTCTTATATTATTATATAACTTATTGATATATAAGTAGTTATATATATAAAGAAGAAAAGCACACCCCTCAAAAAAGAACTGTAAGAAGTAAGCGTATCCGCTTTAGCATCTAACCTTGGCCATAGGTAGCCTTCCATCTGT